>JABDDA010000011.1 GCA_013287845.1 Gammaproteobacteria bacterium | reverse complement strand
TTACGGGCGGTTATGTGCTTTCGACATTGCCTTCAAATTCTGAATTATTTAAAAAAGGATTAGATTGGCAATGGAAAACAATTGATTTATGTGCAGAAGAAAAAGTGAATCGACAAGATCCTGATTTCTATAGGTATATGAAATTAGAAACAACGGAAGGAAATAAACGCGCGTGTTGGAATTCGTGGATTGCACCTTATAATTTCGAAGGATTTTTTCTTAACATGGGTGATATGTTAGTAAAATCAGGTGATTCACAAACAGCAATAAAAATTTATCGTAATGCAATGCTCGCAAAAAATTATTCGACATGGCCTTATCGCACTTTATTAGAAAATCATATGAAAAATGCAAAAGAAAATGTGAAGAATTTTCAAAAAGATAATGCACCTATTGCGTTTAATTCAGGAAGAGGGTGTGTCATCTGCCATCAAAAATAAGGTGTATACTTAAAGAGTAATTATGAGATTTCACAGGAGGGATATTAATAAAGTAAGACGAATGAAAGCCAAATAAAATTTGGCGGGAGTTTGTGTTATGAAAAGTCTTCTTAAGAAATCATTTATTGGAATTATTATTGCATTTAGTTTAACTCTTATCGCAACTTCTCCATCGTATGCGTATCATCACGGAACACGAGTCGTTTATTATGGAAGTCCTGTTTATTATTCTGATGGATATTATTATCGAGTTAATCATGGTCCTTCGATGGGTTATGAAAATTATTACGTCGGTCCATATTATTACAATTATCCTTATCGATGTGGTTGGATACGTGGATATTGGGCTTACGGATATTATCATCCAGCGCATAGAGTTTGCTGGAGATAAAAAAGTTGTTGTGTGTTAACCACCTCGTTTTGAATGAGGTGGTTAGCATGATTGCACTGCAAACGAATACTTCAAACAGCCCCTAATGTAAAAAAAAATAATATTTATCTTTTTTGTTTTTTAAGGGAAGGCTGATCTTTTTCTTCTGATGAAGTCGGAGAAGTCGCTGCTGAAGGTTTTCTTTTAGGCGTATTGGATGCAGCAGAAGCGCTCGATGCACTCGATGAAGAAGAGGGAGCAGCAGCTGGAGCATTTGCATTATTCGCATGATGACGCGGCAGCATCGCTAAGAATTTTTTTCCACCCACGTAATAAAGATGATGTGTATCGTCTTCCTGGTCGAGGGTGATTGCTTTTGGTTTAATTAAAAGTTTTCCTGCATTAAATTGGGAGCCATGTATCACAATATTTTTTTTATATTTATTTGCGACAGCGTCTAAAAAAATAAAATGATGACGAAAAGAATTTCCTACAGCTGCAAACAAGGTAGGATTGTGCTGCGCTGGTTTTGTTTTTTCTTCTAATTCTTTTAATTCATTTTCTGGTACTTTTAATAACATCACTAAACTTTCGATCAATGTATCTTGTTTAAAACTTGGAACAATTTGATATTGATTTAATTGATGCGTAAAAAATCCAGAAGAGGGTGCAGCTGCTTCTTGTCTTGCTTTACGTCTTTCTTGTATTTCTTCAGTAACCGCTTGAGCGGCTGTATTGCGTGCAGCATCATTACTTCGGCTAATTTCTTTTGGGAGACAGGGAAATAAACTAAATCCTCCTTGGTCGTTACGATAAATAAGCACGCCACCTAATTTTTCTGCGGTGACGCGTGCTTCTTCAATTAAGCAGACTTCATAATAGCTGATTAAATGTTCTGTTAATAATTGCACGATATGTCTTCGTTCTTTAGTGTGAGGAGCATGTTTTAATAATTCATTTTTAAATTTTTCATATAATTCTTTTGTTAATCCATATTTTTCAAAATAAATTTCTTTGTATTCACCTTCGAATGAAGGGAATTTTGCAATATGTTGTCCAATGACTTTATTAGGCGGAATATAAGCCATAAAACTGGTTTCACGTTCATTAATTGTTTGCAAATCAATACGCACTTTTCCTTCACGATTCATTGAGACAAGATGATGTGTGCGCGCGAATAATTCTAAGGGATCATGAAGAGAAATATATGTTTTTCCTGAATAAGGTCGTTCAACTAATCCCGTTTTTCGCCAACGAGGACGTAGACGAAATTCTTTGTAATTGTTGTAAGCTTTTCCATACGCATATTTTAATGCTTGATCAGGGGTGTCAGCTGTTGAAACAAAAAAATTAAATTCATTATTAATGCTAAGTAGAATGGCGTGTTTTAAATTATCTAAGCTGTTAACGGTTGTAACGGCTTCTCCTTTTTCATCTAATTCAGGGTGTGTGAATGCTTTTACAAAACCTCCTAATGTTTCATGAAAACGTTCATAATCTTTTGTATATAAATCTTGTAATGCGTGAAGTGCATTATCAAATAAATATTCTGTCCCTCCCATTAATTTTAATTTCACAGGACCGCTATTTCTTAATTGAAATAATTGATCTTGTAAATGAGTTGAAATAGCAATTAATTTTTCATGAAATTGATGAGATGGATTTGCTTGAGCTATATTAAAATGCCTGTGGAAAGCACTCGGAATTTGATTTGATGACGCTGCTTGCATTTTTTTAAAATGATCATGAAAAGTAGTGGATCCTGATTCTGCTAATACGGCGCGGCTGTATTGCGGCAATTTTTCTTCGCGTATTGAGCGATGTTGTTGTCGACTCATTCGGTTCCATTCATCTGTGCGATAACACACGCCGCGATATTGTGCGACAAAAAAACGTGTGCCAATTGTTTTTATTGTTTTTTCATCTAATCCTCCTTTTATTGCGAGAATATTTAAATTTTCTAAATCACGATGCGCTTGATCGGGAAGTGGAGCAGAGTGAATAATTTTTTGGCGAAGCCCTCTGTCGTAAACAGGCAAACTTTTTTTGAGCTCTCTTTTTTGTGTCATTAAATTTTCTGTTTGTGCACGCGCAAGAAGAGGTGTAATTGCTGAAGTTGATAATATTTTTTTTCTATTCGGCAATGATTGAAATTTTTCTTCTTCATCACTGTCGGAATTATCTGATAAATTTTCACCGTAATAATCACCATTTTTTTCTTCCGCAGCAGTGATTGTTTTTTCATATTTTTTAGTGGTGAATGTTTTATATTGAGGATTAAGTTTCGTTAATAATTTATGATGCAGTTGGCATATGCGATCTGTCCACACATGACGGTTTCTTTCGTAAGTGAGCGTTGTCATCAATTGGTAAGCAATATGTTGTGGAACATCTTCACTTTTCACTGCATTATTTTTTCTGGTTAAGCGATAGACTTTGTTGTCTAGAAAAGTGTAGTAATAACTATCTGCAGATAAAGGAGTTTTTTCTTTGTATCTTGCGAAACATTTTAATTTGTACTCGAGATTTTTTTCTTTTAGACGTTCTATTAATTCATAAATGTTCAACTCTTCGAATTGAACATAAGGTTTTTCAGCAATTGTTTTTTGAATAGCGACGACAGCATCGTACTCTTCTTTCATCTCGACTTCATCTCGGCTTGCATTGTCTCGATATTTTTTTTGAGTGTATTTTTTTATGGCATCTTTTTGTTTTTCATCTAAGACAGAAGAATGTTTTCCTATTTCGGCTGAAATCATTTCTATTTTGGCATGTTCTGAAATGGTGTATGCGAGACTATGTTCAGAGCTATGCAGTTTTTTTGATAAAGATAAAGCATCTTTATGATCATCATTTTTATGATCATCATCGCGCATGCGTACGGATACCCCCGCAGCTAATAATCGATTAATTGTTTTTACTAGTGTACGATATTTTTTTCTATCATCTCCGTCTGTTATGTCGCTGACATCTCCTGCTATTTCTCTTCCACCACTTAAATCTCCCATACCCACTTCTTTTTGTAAGTCTATTAATTCAGTCAGTGCAAGCAATAAGGGTGTATTGCCAGCATTGTTTTTTTTATCAATGATTTTTTCGTCTGTGAAGCGCTCGATGATTTTAATGTCGTTGGTTGTAATGATGGCGTGATGAAGGCAAGTGTCACCTGCTTCATCTGTTGTTGTGACATCGTAATCACAAATCGCTGCAAATCTTTTTACATAATCAATGTCATTTGATTCTATAAATTTTCTTAAGAAATAAAATTGATCATCGTCATCGGTTAATTGTACTTTCATGAAATCTAATTCGAGTAAACAGAGCGCGTACTCGTAGGGTGGGTCTTGATCATCTTCAATGAGAAGTGATCTTATATTTTCGATGCGCATTTGTTTTTTATAATTGTCAGTTTCGAATGCGTCTGCTGCTTTTTCGAAAAGAGTCATGTCGCCGTAAGCAATGACATAAGTGATAAAAGGAACGCGATCCCCTCGATATTTTAATCTGAAATCATCAAGTCGATGTTGTGTTGTATATTTTGTTAAAAATTTTCCGAATGCATCGCGCCAGCTGTATCGTAAAATAAATTCTAAAGGATATTCTTGATCTTTATTTTCTTTTAAAGCATCGAAGCCACGGTCTAATAGAATGCAAGCTATTTCATCTTGGGTTGCTGCGTCATAATCATCGTCTTCATCTTCAAGTGGTTCTTGCAACCAATCAAATGCATGATAACCACTTGCATCAATCGCGTTGACGTTTGCTTTTTCTTCAGAGATAAGCCGTTTTACTTCATCCGCTTCTCTGTTCATCACAGCTTCTTTTAATTTTCTGTTTACTTTATTTAATTTTGTAGGGGCTTTATTTGGTTTTGCAGTAACTTGTGTGCTTAGCATATTTTTCTCCCGCGATAAATTGGCGGGGATTATAAGCGGTTATGAGTAGAAATGGGTTATTTTTTTATCGTTAATCTTCTTTAATTCAGGGCAAGATAACGAAGGAAAATATAAAGAACTTTCAAAAACATAATGCAGCCCCTTCGTAATCGATTGTATTTAATTCAAGAAAAGGGTGGTCATCTGCCATTAAAAATAAGGTGTATACTTAAAGGGTAATCATGAGATTTCGCAGGAGGGATCTTTAATAAAGTAAGACGAATGAAAGCCAAATAAAATTTGGCAGGAGTTTGTGTTATGAAAAGTCTTCTTAAGAAATCATTAATTGGAATTATTATTGCATTCAGTTTAACTCTCATCGCAACCTATCCATCGTATGCTTATTATCACGGAGGAGGACACGGAGGACGTGGAGGTGGTGGTGTGAGTGTAGGTGTTTATTTTGGTCCCGGATATTATTCTGGATATGACCGGGGTTATTATGACCGAGGTTATTATGACGATTATCCTTATCCTTATCGATGTGGTTGGGTACGTGGATATTGGTCATATGGATATTGGCATGAAGGACATCGTGTTTGCAGATAAATGAATGAGGTCAAGTCTCACTTTTAGAAAGTGAAAACTTGACCTCGTTTTTTATTCAGGTATGTTAGCGATCTTCTTATAAATTAAGGATGCATCGCATGATTACATTGCAAACAAATTACGGTGATATTAGTATTGAACTCGATTTTGAAAATACACCCAACACAGCAAAAAATTTTTTATCGTATGCAAAAAATGGATTTTATGAAGGAACTATTTTTCATCGTGTGATTAAAGGATTTATGATTCAAGGTGGTGGTTTTGATGCTGAGATGCAGCATAAAACAGCAGGAAAGCCACTCGAAAATGAAGCCGATAAATCTCAACTCAATAAACGTTATTCACTTGCAATGGCACGCACATCAGATCCCCATTCTGCAACTACACAATTTTTTATTAATGTTGTTGATAACGATTTTTTAAATTTCAAATCAAAAACACCCGATGGTTGGGGTTATTGTGTATTTGGAAAAGTCATTGCAGGAATGGATGTGGTCGATAAAATTAAAATGGTTTCAACCACGCGTAAATCAGGACATCAAGATGTCCCTGTTGAGAATGTTTTAATTGAAAAAGTTATTGTTGATGAAGAGTAATTTTTCAATTCGTTAGAGCAGAAAGTTTAGCAATGGTACCGATTCGCATATCATCATCCGAGAAATTCTTTGATTTTTAAAATCTGTTAGTTGTAATTTTTCTGCTCTTTTCAGCTTATTTTAAATAATTTTGTGCTATTATTTAATTATGAATTATAAAAAAACGTGGAGTATAAAAATATGAAAAAAATAGTATCTCAATCTCATTCAACGCGTGCGATTACAACTCAGTTGCCCACGGCAGCTGCATCCGCTATCAAAACAGTAAGCAACGGTGTGGTAGCAGACTCAGGAAAAGCAAATCCAGAAGCCATCAAGCGTGAATTAATGACAACATTGAAATCAGATTTATTTCAAGCAACTCACATCGATGAAGAAATGAAAAGTACTTTATTATTCCAAATAAATCGTACGCAGTGGAGAGAATTAATAAATTTTAGAAAAGATTCTAAAAATAATGAAATGTTACATTTTTTTCCAAAAAAACAATTTATATGCAAAACAGAAAATATTTCTGACGCAATAGTAAGAATTACAATCGCTCAATCTGAATGGGGTAATCTTTTAGGGGAATTAATCGGCTTCAAGATGGCACAACCGAAAGAAACTGCAGCAGTGATAGATAAAAAAATTCTTTCAAAAGAAGATGAAAAAAAATTAGATCTTGTAAAACAAAAAATAGATGAAGTGGTGAGTTGTTTAAATTCGTTTAAAGATGAAGTGGATCAAGAAGAATTTGAAAAATATTTTGGTAAAAATCGTACGGTGAATGATCTTGTAAATGATTGGGTCAATAGCGTTTGGTCAAGTAAAAGAATGGCGTCATTGATGCATGAATTCCGTGACGTTGGGTTTCACACAGCTCAAGGCCCCATTTGTTTCTCTTTGTTGAAATCTTTGATGGAGATTCATATGATATTTTCACATCTTGATCCCAATGTAAGACACAGCGATAAACAAATTGCTTTTCGAATGGCTATCAATGAAAAATTAGTTGCATTACATCAAATCGCTGAATCAACCTTTAGCGCAAAGAAATGATTTTATTTTTTTCTTGTCTAATTAATAATATTCGTTTTTATATTCATATTGATTTATAGTCTTAGTGTGAAGTCATATCAATTCAAGGAATGAATATATGTATTATTCTTTGAAAATTTTCTCACACATATAAAATGGATTATGAAAAATGACTAGAAAAGCATTTGTGATAGCTGGAAATGAAATTGAGCCAGGCACTAAAAGAGTCATTTTATTTCCTGCTCCGAATATTAATGTGCAAGTAAAAATTGATATTCCAGTGCATGTTTTTCATGGGAAAAAAGAAGGCCCAACATTATTTATTACGAGCGCGATTCATGGCGATGAATTAGATAGCATAGAAATTATTCGTAGAGTGCATAAAAATATTCAAATTAAAAATTTCAGTGGAACTCTCATTACCGTTCCTGTTGTAAATATTCACGGTGTGATGATGCAAACGCGTTATCTATCAGACAGGCGTGATTTAAATCGTTCATTTCCAGGTGCAAAAAAAGGAACATTAGCGGCGCGATTAGCGCACGGATTAATAAAAGAAGTCGTATCGCATTGTGATTATGGAATAGATTTACATACAGGCGCATATGAGCGTATCAATATGCCACAGCTGCGTGCAGATTTTAGTGCGCCTGGAACAAAAGAATTGGCAGAAAGTTTTAATACCCCTGTGATATTAGATGCAAAACAACGTGATGGATCATTGCGACATGCAGCAAGTGATTTAGGGATTCCATTAATTGTTTACGAAGGTGGAGAAGCATTACGATTTAATGAACTTTGCATTCGCGCAGGTGTGAACGGAATTTTAAATGTATTACATCATTTGAAAATGCTGAGATCGAGTGATCCACACATCGGTAAAAAATCTAAATCAATTATTACAAATACCAGTCGATGGGTGCGAGCACCCGCGAGTGGACTTGTTGAACCTATTTCTCGCGATATTATTTCAGGATATGTTAAAAAAGGTGATGTTCTTGCTCATATTCATGATCCATTTCTTATCAATCCTTCTATCGAAGTCATTGCACCTTTTGAAGGCATCGTGATTGGGCAAGCATTAAAAGCAATGGCGACAGAAGGAGATGCGCTTTTTCATGTTGCGAGTTTTAAAAAAATTGCGGGTGTGCGTGCTTATATTGATGAGTTTCGGGAAGATCTTATTAATCAGTAAATCAAAATAGCGGGAGATATAATATGATCGGATGGCTTGTGAGAGTGCTCCTGATTATAGCGGGATTTATTACTGCATTTAGAATGATGGATTACACTTGACCCCATTCTTTTGCGATTACATCTGATTCTGTTCTTTTTTAGGTAGAATAATAAAAAAGATACTTCCTTTCCCAATCTCGCTTTTAACACCCACTCTACCACCTTGAGCTTCAGCAATACGATGAGTGAGTGCAAGTTCAATCCCAATTCCTTGATATTTTTTTGTCGCACTCATATCGATTTGCGTAAAGGGTGTAAACAATTTATTAAGATCTTCTTTTTTGATTCCAATACCTTGATCTTCAACTTCAATACAGAATTCATTGGTTGATAAAGGGAAAGCACGTATTTCTATTTTTTTGTTTTTATCACTAAATTTTATTGCGTTAGATAAATAACAGGATAGCATGAGTCTTAATTTGTCAGGATCTGTTTTGATCATTTTAATTGTGGGATTAATAATAATGCTAAGCTGCAAATTTTTTCCTGAAATTAAATCGTTATGTATCAATTTAACTTCATCGATTAATTTAGGTAAGGATACATCTGTAGGAATAAATTCTATTTGCTCCAGTTCTATTTGAGACATATCAAGCATGTTTTCAATCATTTTAGTTAAATCTTTTGAACTAGATAAAATAATATTGTTTAGCTCATTGTGGGTTTCGGGGTTTATTTTGTTACTCGTCATTAATTCTGCGAAACCCATAATGCTATTCAGAGGTGTGCGCAATTCATGAGACATATTTTCTAAGAATTCATTTTTTGCACGAACAGCTTCTTGTGCTTTTTGAGATAAATAATCAGATTCTTGTTTTGCGAGTTCAAGTTTTAATATGGCATCTCTTTTTCCAAGATCAAAAAAGTATGCCAAAAGAAACATGACAATGACTAAACCGCTGCGAGAATATACGTCTAATAACAAGCTGTTAGAAATGTGAGAATTGGGTAATGGAACATTGTAATCACTCAACAGAAATAATACTAAAAAACTTACGATGCCAACAACTCCCCAAAATATCCCAGAGTATATATTTCCAAAGACAATTGCTAATAAAGGAGGTAAAGCTAACCAAATTGCAGCAGATGAATGGAATCCCCCTGTGTTATAAGAAATCCAAAATAGGCATACAAACAAAGAGCCCACGAATATTTCTCGTGACATAGTTAATGATCCGGTTGCTTGAATAATCCAGATAGAAAACAAAAAAAAGATACTCAAAACTAAAAGTAGATAGGACACTTTTGGGTCGTTAAAAAAGTAATAGATGAGTGCATAGAAAGGAATAGCAATAATGGATATTACGGCTACATTAATTATGTTTTTTGCATTCGCATAGGCAATAATGTCATGCTTGAGATGGCCTGAAATGAGTTGACTGTAAATTCGATTAAGCATCGACTTTCCTTGTAAAAAACGTGCTTCCGTAATCAACTCACACCAATATCTATTCATTTTTAAATAGCCTATTGATGTTTAAAATTTTCTAATTTTCCCGGTACTATTTTAATGAATTAAGCCAATTATGTCTAATGGTAAGAGGAGAGGGGTTAGATGTAATCTCAATATAAATTTTGCGTTGTGATTACACTCGCCCCCGTTTTGTTATCGGCGCATACCAAGCCGCTCATCTTCTTCCTCAACCACTCTTCTTTGTAATGAAGCAGCTCTTTCCGCAAGTTTGTTATAGAAAGCAACAGGCTCCATCTCGCGTAATTCTTCTATGGTTTCACAAAGCTCTTCAAATTCTTTTATATCAAGCGGATTTTTTCCTGCTTCTTCTTGCTCAAGCACAAAGTGTAATAAATTCATTCCATGATTAAATTTTTCAACAGCTGTGTAATTAAATAAACCGGGTGTCCAGGATTTTTTAATTATCTTGCTGACGGAAGAAGATTGATATTCTGTTTCTCCATCAGATGTTTTTCTCGATTTCGGGAGGTATACTTTTTTTAAAAAAACATCTGCTTTTTTGCTTATTTCTTCAGCCCAGGGCGTTTCTCTATATTCATTATTTTCTACTATTAAATGTAGATCGCGATTACTTTGAAGGCTTCGATTCGGCCCACTGTATCCAGAAATTAAATTTTTTGATGCGCGATTTAAATGTTCTATTGCTTCATTTGCTTGTCTTAATTTTTCATTTCGAGAAATGTTTGGATTTTGTAAATCACTAAAAAATTTTTTTATTCTAATTTTCCCATCTTCATCATCGGTAGAAAGAATTTCATCGACAAATTCATTTGCGTCAATATCTTCCTCATCTAAAGGATTATTCATTCTATCGACGATAGCATCCATGATGACACTGATTGCAATGTTGTGTGCAATATCGATATTGTTTTTGCTTAATTGAATAGCGGCATGCTTTTTAATTTTTCTTATAAAAAGTTTTTGAAGTTCTGTTAATTCAATATTGGGATTTTCTGCGATTAATCTTTCTAATCGTTTAGCAATTTTTTTTAAAACTTCAGGAGTGCTTTGATTAGTGGGGCGTTTAATAACATAGAAAGATTTTGTTGCTTTATCGTAACCAATGTATGACATGATACGGTCTCCCATTTAAATTTTTATTTTCTTTCTAAATAAAAACATAACATCTGAAGATTAAGGAAATATTAAGAAAATAATTTTTTTTGTAGTTTATTTTTTCAGTTTGAATATTATTTGATGGGAATGGGGTCAGGTGTAATCCCAACGTAAATATTTTGTACGTTAGGATTACACTTGACCCCGTTTTCTCTATATTTGGTTTTACAGCGACTCGTGTTTTTTCTCCCCCCCTATTTCCTATTAAGAACACGCATGATAATTTAATACGGTCGCTTTTAGGAGAAAATTATGACAAATACAAACATAAAATTTTCATCGAATAGTATTCTTGTGTCATTCATCATCCTGTTTTTTTCTATTCTCAGTATCTTTAAGTTAAGTTTGGTCGTAATGGGAATTCATTCACTTTCCATATTGAATGATTTAATTCAGGTGAAATCAGAAGAATTAAAAACAGGATTCATTGATAGCCTTGGTTTTTATGATTTAGTCAATTCGTATTCATCAAGCATTTATATTCTCTGTGCAGTGATTTTTTGTTTTTGGATGTACCGAGCAAATAAAAATACACGTATGTTGGGCATAGTGAATCTTAAATTTAGTCCTTCTTTAGCGGTGGGTAGTTTTTTTATCCCTATTTTATCTTTGTATTGGCCATATAAAGCTATTAAAGAAATTTGGAAAGGGAGTTTTAGTGAAACAGTGAGTTGGCAAGATGGTTCATCTTCGCCATTAATTATTTTGTGGTGGTTATGTTTTTTAGTTTCCATCATAGGAACTCAACTTGCTAAGCTCATGAAACCAGCGTCTCCTTCTCCTTCGGAATTTTTTAATTTCTTATGCGGCATTATTAGTATGCAATTGATATCGGCGATCAGTATGATTTTGATAACAATTATTGTTGTTTCGATAAATAAACAACAGAATAAAAAATATAAAAGGTTATGAAACAGCGGGGTCAAGTGTTATCTCATTGCCAATATTTTCGATAGTGGGATAACACTTGGCCCCGTTCTTTTTTTCTTAAAGTTGAGTGAATTAAAATATCGCTCTATTATTAGGAGACAGCGTGATAATCGTAACTATTTTGCAGCAAATTCATTCTGATGTGGAAGATGTAAAACAATATAATAAGCAAACTTTTTCCAACAGGGTTGCCAAATAAATTTCCAGCTTTAATAGGAATATTTGTTTTAGGATTTTTTGCTTGTAGAAGATATAAAAAACAGCCAGCTAAAGCCCCGCAAAAAGTTTTACCATCCAAAATGAAAAAAAATAATTTTTAGATCGGTAATTTAATTTATTTTTTAATTTTTTATTCGAAGATAATAATTTTTCAATTTAGTTAATTTCTTTTTCTGTCTACTGATGTATTCATATAATGAGTTTATTGCTTCTAAAATAGTATCAAGTTGATGAATAACTAAATCAGTCACACTACCAATTTCCAAAAAATTGGTAGGTTATTGGTAGTTGATAACAGGGTGATAAAAAGAGAGTAATTTGGTGGGCCCACTAGGACTCGAACCTAGGACCAAAGGATTATGAGTCCTCTGCTCTAACCAACTGAGCTATGGGCCCTTATGATGGGCGAAACCGAAAATTATACAAGCTTTTCTGTGATTGTCATCTTTCCTGCAATGTCTAGCTGGGTCTCGCAATATCACCCCTAACATGATCATTTTTCTATCTAATTTTATAATATCGTTGCATTTTTGGGTTTTTTAATTTAGCATAAAGCCTCAAGTAGCTTAAAAAATAAACAATAATAGAAAATACACGCAAAATGAGATCAAAACGAGACTTTACACAGCGTAAGCTGGGTAAGGGGGTGGCTGTGTCAGATTTTTCTGGCAAGAGTCCTTCTTCGCCTAGTTTATTATCCGACGATGACCTTCTTTTAGAAGGCATTGATATTGCAGCGACTGCAGCTACAGCTGTTTCGCCAACTGCATCTGCGTCATCGTCTTCTAATTCTTCGCCGATTTCGGTTTCGCCAACTGCATCTGCATCATCGTCTTCTAATTCTTCGCCGATTTCAGTTTCGCCAACGTTAAGATCAGTTTCGTTATCTCCAACAATTCCACTCATTTCTGGAGTCATTACACCACCGCCGTTGGTGCAATCTTTTACCCCCAGCAGTTCCGCAATCATTAATGATGCGCTAGAAAAATTTGAAACGCCTCAAAAAAGAAAACGTAAAACAGGAGATGCAACATGGAGCAGAAAATCTGACAGTCGATCGTGTTCACCTCAAACACCACAAAGGCCTGCAGGAAATCGCTATGGATTTTTACCAATGCGAGCGGATACATCAAAATTTATTGAAAAAGACGGAGAAGAAGTTCTCATTCAAAATGCAGTTGTTGTTCACGGAAGTCCTGTCGGAATAAAAAATAAAGATGAAGCAAAATTAGTTTCTGAAAAAATGAGTGAAATCATTTCTGCAACTCCGCAATTAAAAGATTCACACGTGTCGATTGCAGAAGTTCAATATGATCCTGAAACAGGAACGCCAGTAAAAGTATTTACAAAAAGAAGAAGAACAGAATTTCACAAAACAGATAAAATAGGCCCGCTGCGAAGATTTTCTACAAAAGCACATGAACACGCTGGTTCATTAAATAAATTATTTGATAGAGCAAAATTATTAAGTTCGAAAGTTTACGAACTTACTAAAGAAAATAATTTAAGTGTAAAAGAAATAAAAATCAAAATCACACCAGAACACATTAAAAAAGTAAAAGAAAAAATAAAAGCATTAGGAAAAAGTAGAAATCAAAATGCAGTGATGTCGAAATCTGCAGCGAATGCAAAAGAAGTGACTGCAAAAAAATATGCTGCAGCAGCAGGATTCGAATATCCTGGTCTTAAATTTGAATGGACACATTTTCTTGCGTGGGTGCTCATGGGCCCAACAGGACAAACAGATAAAAATATGGGAGATGCAAGTTTTCACGCAAACACCAATATGGAATTTCTTAATTTACAAGTCCCCAATTTTTTAGATGCGTATCCAGAAGGATTTGATTTTTTTGTTCAAGGTCATTTCATGACGGAAGAAGACGATGAGAAAGCGGCTAATTCAAAAACAGAAAATGAAAGTAAAAGTACACAGATTCTTAAAAAAATAGATTGCCACATCATCACACCTGATCGCACATTTACATTTGAATTTGATGCGCTCGAAATAAATCAACCTGCATTTAATAATATTTTTTATGTAAATGGATTAGTCAAAGCATTGCTGAGTTTGGATGCGGAAAAAAATAATGCCGCTCAAACAGATGAAAAAGATTCTGAAGTGGAAAATTTTGATGGAGAAAATACGGGAATTCCAGTGTATTTTAAAACGCCTGTTAAAATGGCAACGGCTATTGCTGGGATGAATCTTTTTGCGACGACAGCTGCAACATCTTCTTCATCTGTGAGTGTTTCTGCGAGTGCGAGCGCAGCGATTCCTGTAAATTCTACAGCTGCGGCGGCTACAGCTGCTTCTTCAACATCGCCGGCTACTACCGCTGCGCTATATGCGTACGCGCGAAGTATTTATAATAAGTAACAACGTCAATTCTATTCTTGTTCTTCAAGAAAACTACGCAACTGTTCCGATCGTGAAGGATGGCGCAATTTACGCAATGCTTTCGCTTCAATCTGACGAATACGTTCACGTGTCACATCAAATTGTTTTCCAACTTCTTCCAATGTGTGATCGGTATTCATATTAATTCCAAATCGCATGCGTAACACTTTTGCTTCACGCGGTGTGAGTGAATTAAGAATTTTTTGTGTTGCTTCAGACAATCCACTATTCGTTGCAGCATCAATCGGTGATTCAATATTCACATCTTCAATGAAGTCACCTAAATGGGAATCTTCATCATCGCCAATCGGTGTTTCCATTGAAATGGGTTCTTTCGCGATTTTAAGCACTTTTCGAATTTTATCTTCAGGCATTTCCATGCGTTTTGATAATTCTTCTGGTGTTGGTTCAACACCTGTTTCTTGCAATAATTGCCGTGAAATACGATTTAATTTGTTGATCGTTTCAATCATGTGAACAGGAATACGAATTGTTCGTGCTTGATCGGCAATTGAGCGTGTAATCGCTTGACGAATCCACCATGTTGCATACGTTGAAAATTTATAACCGCGTTGATATTCGAATTTATCAACCGCTTTCATTAATCCAATGTTGCCTTCTTGAATTAAATCTAAAAATTGTAATCCGCGATTCGTATATTTTTTCGCAATCGAAATCACTAAACGTAAATTCGCTTCAACCATTTCTTTTTTCGCACGACGTGCTTTCGCTTCACCAATCGACATGCGGCGATTCACTTCTTTAATTTCCGAAATTTTCATTTTCATTAATTCTTCAAGCGCAATTAATTTATTTTGCGCGCGTTGAATATCGGAAAGATTTTTTTCAACATCAGAAAAATAATTTTTTCCTTTGTGTTGTAAATGCCATTCCAAATTCGTTTCATTATGTAAGAAAGTAGAAATAAAAGCTTTGCGTGGCATGCGTCCTTTGTTTACGGATAAATTCATGATGTGACGTTCAAGCGAACGAATTTCATCTAACATGCTGCGCATTTTGCGAGATAATTTATTAAATTGGCGTGTTGCTAATTTAATATCCATAAAATATTTTGCGAGCGCATCGCGTTTTTCGATGGTTTTTTTGTGAGTGAGTCCGTGTTTCTTTTCTGTTTTGATGGCTTCATCGTACAGTCGACGCAATTCTACAAAACGCTCTCTTGCAATTTCAGGATCGGGCCCGGTTTCTTCTTCAAGAAAATCACCGCCACCTTCAGCGCCGCCGGTAGTCGTAGTGCCTTCTTCTTCATCTTCTTCTTTCGCTGCAGCTGCAGCTACTTTTGTTCCTGTTCCAAATCCACCTTCTTCATCATCCGCTAAGAAATTGGGTTCCGTATAACCACTGATCACATCGCTTAATCGTAATTCTGCTTTTTCAACACGATCATAATCGGTTAATACATCAGCAATCATTTGAGGTTGATAAGCAAGGGTAGTGAGCATTTGATTGATGCCTTCTTCGATTCGTTTTGCAATCGCAATTTCACCTTCACGAGAAAGCAATTCAACGCTACCCATTTCACGCATATACATACGAACAGGATCACTGGTTCGACCAAATTCACTATCAACAGAAGCAAGCGCTGTCGCCACTTCTTCTTCTGCCACTTCATCAGGGGTTTCATTATTAATAAGCAGCATTTCTTCTTCGTCAGGCACTTCTTCAGATACCCGAATGCCCATATCATTGATCATGCTAATGATATCTTCGATTTGTTCGGGATCAGTAATATCAGCAGGAAGGTGATCATTCACTTCGGCATACGTTAGATAGCCTTGTTCTTTACCACGTGCGATAAGTTCTTTTAAGCGGGAACGTTGTTGATCTTGTTGATCCATAAGGGCTTGGCCTGTCCAAAAAGATAATAAACCTGGTATTATACCCACAGTTTTTACTTTGAACCAGATAAAAATATAAAAATGAGGAGGGGTTATGGCAGCGTCATCATCATCAGATTCTAAATCTTCTTTTGATTCGTTACTCAATCAGCTCGAGTCTGCATTGCACTTTGCAGAGAATACTGCGCTCGATGAAAAATATGCGGACGCAGAAACCTGTTACCGAAAGCTCACAGAAAAATATCCTCTTAATCATCAAGCACGATTAGGTTTGATGTTTGCCTTGCTTGCGCAAAAAAAACCTGAAGATGCACTGAGAGCAGGAGACATTTTTTTATCTAACCCTGACGTGGTCCATCAATGGAAATGTGAAGTAGAAGAGTTTTCTTATTGGATTGAAATAGATTTAGATAGAAAAAGTGAAGCAGAAGTACGCCAAAAGCGAATACAAGAAAGATTAGGAATAACTTTTTCAAATTTCGATAAACTTCTTACCCTGACATTAGCAGCTCAATGGTTTGCTTCAATGAGAATCGATATTAAAAATAAAACTTCAATCGTGATCATGAAAAGATGGCTTGCAAGAATTCCTGAGTCTTCTATTGAAAGACAGTTTTTTGAAAATGCATGGACATTAACATTTGATTCTGATGCAACCGATTCTGCTAGAAAAGGAGCATCAGACTGGTTAAAAAAAATGGCGAGCAAAAAAAAATTTGGAATACTGCAAAGACAAGTTGGATTGCAAGCTTGGAATTCCGCCAAAAGATTTAAGCGAGCAGATCTACAAAAAGAGCGTTACGAAGCAGAAGCAAAAACTTTTTTTCTACAAGCCATCAAAAATAATTACATTCCTGCAGGTTATGATTTAGGAACGCTGTTAGTGGAAAACGGTTCAGATCGAGAAGGGATGAGACATATTACCGAAGCAGCAAAAAAAGGACATCCCGCTTCAAAAACAATGTTAGCTAATATGTTGATGAGTGCGGGCAACGAAAATCAAAAGCATGAAGGATTGAAATGGTTGTTAAAAGCAGTTGAGTCTCATGAGTTTCTCGCTTCCTATATTTTTTCAATCATGCTGTGCATTATTTTTTCTGAAGAAATTATGTATGACATTGTAGAGAAACAATTAAAAATCAAAGGAACAAAAATTATTTTTAAAATAGATGAAACGATTGCTGTTGTCATTTTTAATTTATTATCACAATGGCAGAAAACGAAAGAATTTTTTTATGAATATGTAAAAAAAGGTGAGAGTGTTGCTGTCATTTTGAGACGATCTGTTGTGCAACACTACGAGCCTGCAATAAAACTCGATGAAGTGATGAAAGAATTTATTGCGAGAGTTCCTGTTATTGCGCCAATCGATGCGAAAAAAGAAATAGCCACAGCAAATGGAAAAGAGATGGCTGCGCCGCAACCTGCGGAACCTAAACACGCTGTTAAAGATGTTAAAACTGAACTTGCACCCGCAGCAAAACGAGTTGAATTATTTAAAAAATTATTTGATAAATTTGATGAAACAAAAGCATTAAATTACATCGATGATTTTGCACTCAACAATGAATACGGTGCAGCAGAAGAATGTTATCGAATTTTTATTGAAAAATATCCTTCCAATTTTGCCGCTCGATTAGGACTCATGTTTGTTTTACTTGCGCAAAATAAACCAAATGAAGCACTCAACGAAGGCAATCTTTTTTTAGCACAACCCCAAATTGTTTCTGCATGGAAGCATGGAGTCGATGAATTAGCTTATTGGATTGAAATAGATTCAAAGAAAATAGATTCAAAGAAAATAGATGAAGCAGACGCGCGCCAAAAAAAAGCGCAACGTGATTTTGGTATTTCATTTTCTAATTACGATCAACTTCCTCCTCTATTAATGGCTCGCCTTTTATTAGCAAGAACAAAAGTAGATGCTCAGAAATTGTGTTTATCTGATGTTATCAAAAAATGGTTGCATCCTATCCCTAAAACGTCTGTTGAAAGACAATATTTTGAATCCTTCCTCATTATGCATGATGCTAAAACAACATCTTCAGAAAAAAATGAAGCAGGCGGAGTATTAGGGGACCTTGCAGAAAATAAAAAATTCGCGTTGGCTCAAATAGAATCAGGCATGAATACGTGGGATGCTGCTATTGAAAATGAATTAAGTAGCTCTACGACGTTATCGCTGAGACAAACAGCACAAGGATGGTTTGAGAAAGCAAGAAATAACGGTTTTATTGCTGCCGCTCATGATTTAGGAACCATGTTACTTACAGAATCACCGCAAAAAGCAATGGAATATATTCGTGAAGCAGCAGAAGGCGGATATGTGCGTGCAAAAATGTTAATGGCAGCAGCTACTGCAACAGGAAGCAAAGGACAAAATCGAAATATTCAAACCGCATTAGACTGGATGAAAAAAGCAGTTGCATCGGATGAGAGACAAGCTTTATTTATTTTTTCTGTGATTTTATGTTTAATTCCGCATAAAAGATTTATGTTTTATCAAATGAATCATCAAATACGCGTGACGACGCATGATGAAAAAGTAATTGCATTTGAATTAACAAAAGAAGACTTTGCTATTCTCTCTGAAATGTTTAAAGAAAAAGGGTTAATAAAAACATTTTTTGCAGACTATATAAAAACAGGGCATTCTGCTGAAGAATTATTACGACGTGCAAAAGTTCAAAAATATGAATCAGCTATTTTATTTGAACCTAAGATGAAAGAATTACTCGCTGCTTCACGACAAAAAGAAGTTGCAGCTAACGGTAGCACTGCTGCGAATGTAATTTCAAATCATTCCGTGCATGATTCTAAATCTGCCAATGTCAAACATTCTGCAGCATTAGACGATGTGTATTCGCATATTTACGAAACATTACCGCTTTCAAAAGAAATTCAATCGCGTGTTCATTTATTAGATTTAAATCAAAAAAAATGTTGGGAAATTTTAGTAAAAGGATTTATATCAGGTCAAGGTGTTGCGTTTTATCTTAAATTAAAAGAATTAAAAATATTTGATTTATTATTTCCGCCGGTTGGGCCCACAAAAGACAAACCAAAAAGTGCAAGTGCAATTCAAAAATCACATCGATTGATAATGCATTCACTTTCTATGATGGATCAAAAAGTAGAATCGAAAACATCTATCACTGAAGCAGATATTTTATGTTTACTTGTTGCAAAAGAGTTTGTGAATTACAAAAAGTTTTTACCACCGCATCGATTATTTACAGCCGCATCAACGCTAATGAGCAAAGAAAGTTTTGAATATGTTTTGGCGCAATGGAAAATAAAAAAATCTGTAACGGAAGAGATGCATTATAAGCTTTGCTCAGCGGTGCGAACAGGATTTTGGTTCTTAGAAAGTAAACACACAAAAGAACCATCAACAGCTGCAGCTAATACGGTAAAACCAGTGAAATGATTTTATTTTTTACATCACGCAGCAGCCATCTTTATTTTTAGGGGGTGAAGAGTGTGCTGCTGAAGGCGGTTTAGAACTTGTCGGTGATTGAAGATTTGCGGGATCTCCGCCTTTTCTTACCCACGCAGTCGCTGTAAAATTTCTTATTGTCTCAGGAGTTAAATCAAACCCCGAGCTTTTAGTGAGTAAGCAATAAATTTCCCAGCGTTGTTTTTCTATCAGATTATCTGAAATTGCAATCAGGTCAATTTTATCAGAGCTAAACTCATCTAAATTTAAAAGCGTCTGAGCAGAAATAGTCTCCGTACTGAGTTCATTAAAACTTGCTTCACTAATTTCTAAAGCAAGCACATCCTCTTTTTTATCAGTGGTAGCAGGGAAAATTTTTAGCCGATATCTTTTTTCATTTTTCACATAAGATAAAACGCAAGTTTGCTTTGTTGATAACAAGCATGTTTTTTCTGCTATAAGAAGTTCATCTTTTGCGTCTGCGGCTTCTTCAAGCTGTTCTGCAGAAAGAATATGATTACTTTTTTTATAACGATCAAGAATTTTTTCTACTTTTTCTTTTGTTAAAGATTTTAATTCCTTGAGTGCTTGTAACGTATTTTTAAATGCTGTAATAAAAGGAGTGATAGGAAATAAATTAGGAACATTATTTTCAGTCATCATAAAAGTAATCGTGTCTTTTTGATCTTGTGTGAGATCAATTTTATGTTCAGCTAATAATGCATTGACTGCGTTTAATTCGGTTTCATGTTTGAGCGTGTATTTTAATTTTAATTTTGCAAATGCTAATTTAGTGTAAGGCGCGCGACAGATTGTTGCAGCTAATGCAGTATCATTAAATAATGCAGCAATATTTTCTGTGCAAAGCATGTCAAATTTTCTTAATTTGTTTAATGCATCTCTGAATATTTCGATAAGGAATGTATTGCTTTTGCTGTCTTTCAATGTGGGAGCTTCCTTCTTGCATAACAATAAAAGTATGCGAACATGCTGTTCTTCAAGATTAAATTTATTTCGTATTAAACCTAATATATGTGCGAAAGGGTGTAAGTGTTGTAAATAATTCAGTCTAAGTAATTGCGCGAGAAAATCTTCATCCACTACACTTTCGCACATTGCTTTACCTTCAGCAGTGTCTATTGCTAAAGAAGAAATAATGGAGCCGAGTGATTGGCGACGTCCGTGTGCATCATTCGTTTCATCTGCGTTTTTAGGTTTTAAAATGCGGCGATACTCTTGAAGTTCTGCAGTATCTACCCATTCGTCATAATGTTTATAGTCACCTAATTGTAATTTTCTTGCATTTCTTTCTAAGTAAGCTAAAGCAGAAGATTCATGTTGACCTAATTCAACAGAGGCAGAAACTTTGGGTATCGCAGTATCAGTAACACCTAATTCATTCAGTGCAGTGATGACTTCAACAGCTGCTTTTTTAGCATCATTTTTCAAATCATTTCGTGTCATTTCTACGGGTATCAGTGGCTCGGATGCTGCTGACGAAACAGCAAGAAGTTGCTTGATGAGTGCTTCACTTGAATGATGATGTGTTTCGGAAGTATCTTTTTTTCTGTCTAGCATGACCCACCTCGTTTTTAATAATAAAATCTTTTTATCACAACTTTGTTGCACTTACCAATTCTTGCAACGCATATTTTTCTTCTTTTGATAAATCTCCCATCGCGGCTTTAGCTAATAATTGACCAATAATTTGTTGTTGCGATAATTTTTTAAAATGATTCAATGCGCCTAAAAATTCTGTTTGAATTCCATGTTCGGGAATCATGTGTTCCACTTGCGCAAGTTGCGCTAATAATTTTCCTTCCGGTTGATCACGAAAAAATTCTAACATCATGCCGGTATTCATTTGTGGATTGGTTTTTGCAATGGCAAAACATTGCGTGAGTAATTGAAATCCGGGTGATTCAAGTGAAGGCAGTGTGTCTTCATACGATAATGCTAATGCAGGATTTTGTATCAGCAATGTGATAGCTAATCGCAATAATGAAGGGGGTTTTTTATTTGAAGTGGTTTTAGATGAAATTGTTTTTGTCGTGCGAGATTGCTGTAATTGCTGAACATCCATTCGCGCTTTTTTTGCAAGTTCATCAAACATAAGTTGTTTGAAAAAAGTTTCTGGAAGTTGTTTTAATTGTTCTGTGCACAATTTTACAAAGCGTGCGCGGCCATCGGTTGTATTTAAATCGGTTTGGGTTGCAATCGATTGAAAGAAAAATTGCGATAATGTTGCTGATTTTTGCATGCGTTCTTCAAATGCATTTTTTCCTTCTTTACGAACTAATGTGTCAGGATCTTCTCCATCCGGTAAAAACATAAATCGTATTTGTATTCCATCACGCATCACAGGAAGGACGACGTGTAATGCGCGCGATGCAGCTGTGCGTCCTGCATTATCGCCATCAAAACAAAAAATAATTTCAGAGGTGTAACGGAATAATCGATTTAAATGATTCGCTGTAGTCGCTGTTCCTAATGTTGCAACGGCGTATGTAATTTCATTTTGAAAAAGTGAAATCACATCCATATAACCTTCCACAATTAAAACGCGTTTTAATTCGCGGTTTGCTTGCATGGCGTGATGTAAACCGTAAAGTTCATGTCCTTTTTGAAATAAAATCGTTTCAGGTGAATTTAAATATTTAGGTTCGCCTTGATCAATGATGCGTCCGCCAAATCCAATTATTTTTCCGCGTCTGTCGTGAATGGGAAACATGATGCGATCGCGAAATCGATCGTACGCACCGCCGTCATCTTTTTTAATTAACATTCCTACTTCAAATAATTGTTTTTTTTCTGCAGAAAACTTTTGTAACACATGGTCCCAGCCGGCAGGTGCGTAACCGATTTCAAATTTTTTCGCCATTACACCGGTGAGTCCGCGATTTTTTAAATATTGAATGGCGCGAGGTTGTTCGCGTAATTGCATTTGATAATCGTCGGAAATTTTTTTCAATAAATCATTTAACGCGGCGTGATTGATTTTTTTCTCGGAAGAATTTGTGTCGCGCGGCACTTCCATTCCAATTTGTTTTGCGAGTGTTTCAATGGATTCTGGAAAGGAAAGTCGATCGAATTGAATTAAAAAATCGATGGCATTGCCATGCGCGCCGCAACCAAAGCAATAATAAAATTGTTTTGTTTGGCTGACAGAAAATGAGGCGGATTTTTCTTGATGAAAAGGGCAGCAGGCAAAAAAATTACTGCCGGTTTTTTTTCGCAAAGGAACGCGCGCGTCAATTAAATCGACGATGTCGGTTTTGGTTAATACTAGATCAATAAAATCACGCGGGATGGTGGTCATAGCGCAGAAGTATAACAGAAAAAATTAGTAAAAATCTTTTGCGATAGGATCCGAGCCGCGCGCGTCAGCAAGCGTGTATGCTCTAAATAATTTCTCGGTAATTAAAAGGTTGTACACGCTTGCTAACGCGCGCGGCTCGGAATCGCTCTGTGTTGCATTGAACAAAATTGATGATTTAATACACTACAGAATTTACGCGAGACGTTCTTTGACTTGCTGACTGACTTTTGCAACATCCGCACGACCTTGGACTTTTGGCTTTAATACACTCATCACTTTGCCCATGTCTTTTGCAGAAGTAGCGCCAGCTTCTTTGATTGCGGATTCAATTAAATTTTTTATTTCAGAATCTGATAAAGGAGAAGGAAGATATTTTTGTATGATTTCAATTTCAGCCTTTTCTTTTGCTGCAAGATCAGGACGATTGCCTGCTTCATATTGTGTAATGGATTCTCTGCGTTGTTTTGTCATTTTATCGAGAATAGAAATAATTTCTTCGTCACTTAACACAATGCGTGCATCGACTTCACGTTGTTTTAATGCAGATAAAATTAAACGAATGCAGGTGAGGCGATCTTTTTCGTGTGCACGCATCGCTTCTTTCATGTCATCTTGAATACGCGTTTTAATCGTTGAAATTTGAGTCATGTCTTGAAGACTTTCCTTCTTTTTTATCGTTTTTGCCTTTTGAGGTTTTTCGACGATCACGTTCCATTGACACTTGTTCACGCATTAATTTTTTTTGATAACGTTTAATCGCAGATGCTTTTTTGCGTTTACGTTTCCAGGTAGGTTTTTCATAAAATTCATGACGACGTAAATCAGAAAGGATGCTTGCTTTTTCGCATTGACGTTTGAAACGTCTTAAGCTGACTTCGAAATTTTCATTATCTTTAACACGTATGCTTGGCATGACTTTGACACAACTCCTAAGTAATAGTTTGAGGGTGCTGATTCTAAAGCGTCTGATTATGAAATGCAAAGAATAATGCGCTAGAATAACCCCCCTTTAAGCTGTCATGCCAGCCGAGCGTTTTTTGCGAGAGGTGGCATCCAGTGGCTTTTTTTAAAAGTCACTGGATGCCAGCTAAAAGCACGCTGGCATGACAGCTGAATATTTTTATTTTAAATATTCACTGGATGCCAGCTAAAAGCATGCTGGCATGACACACTGAACGAGAGTAAAAAAATGCTTATATTAGGCATCGAAACATCATGCGATGAAACAGGCACAGCTGTATACGACTCACAGCTGGGATTGCTTGCGCACGCCGTTTATACGCAAACAGAAATTCATCAGCAATACGGTGGTGTTGTTCCAGAACTCGCTTCACGTGATCACGTGAGAAAAATTATTCCACTGATTAAAAATGTTTTATCTCAAACAAATTTTTCATTAAAAGATTTAAATGGAATTGCATACACCATCGGGCCAGGATTAGTCGGTGCATTATTAGTCGGCGCGTGTGTGGGACGCAGTTTAAGTTATGCATTAACTATTCCAGCGGTCGGCGTGCATCACATGGAAGGACATTTATTTGCAGCGATGTTAGAAAAAAATCCGCCTGAATTTCCTTTTATTGCATTGTTAGTTTCAGGCGGTCATACACAATTAGTGCGTGTTACTTCATTTGGAAATTATGAATTGTTAGGAGAATCGATTGATGATGCAGTCGGCGAAGCCTTCGATAAAACAGCTAAATTATTAGGATTAAATTATCCAGGCGGTGCAGAGTTAGCTGCATTAGCAGAACACGGAAATCCAAAACGATTTTTATTTCCACGTCCGATGTTAGATCGTCCTGGTTTAGATTTTAGTTTTAGCGGATTAAAAACATGCGCGGTAAATACGTTTAAAAAAAATAATAATGATGCAGAAACACGCGCAGATATTGCGCGCGCATTTCAAGATGCCATCGTTGAAACCTTAGTCACAAAATGCAAACGCGCACTGCACGCAACAGGATTAAAACGTTTAGTTGTCGCTGGCGGTGTTGGTGCAAATAACGCATTACGTTCTGCATTGCGTGACATGCTAAGTGAAAATGTTTTTTTTCCTCGACAAGAATTTTGTACCGATAACGGTGCCATGATTGCGTATGTCGGATGTCAGTATTTATTAGCGGGAAAATCCAGTGATTTAGCAATAAAAGTTTTTTCGCGAGGAAATCTTTAATGTTGAAATAATTTTCCTTCTTTCCCCGCAATTAAATTTCGAATATTTTTTCGATGTCGAAAAATTAGCAATGCACTTGTTGCAATCATTAAAACAGTATAATTCCAATCGGTGAAATACCACGTAATAAAGGGTGCGCATACAGCGCAGACTAAAGAGGCGAGTGAAGAATAACGAAATAAAATTGCAACAATTAACCACACAGCTGCAAGTGAAGCAGCAATCATTCCATTTAATACCGCTAAAAAACCAAATGCAGTCGCAACGCCTTTTCCACCTTTGAATTGAAAAAACACAGGATAAAGATGTCCGATAAAAACAGAAAACGCGACTAAGCTTAATCCAACAGAATTAAATCCATATAATTTTGCAGCTAACACAGGTAGCACACCTTTAAGAATATCGCCGAATAAAGTGAGTATTCCTGCTTTTTTTCCGCCTAAACGCAACACATTTGTTGCGCCGGGATTTTTAGAACCTTCTAATCGTGGATCAGGCAAATTTAATAATTTAGAAATAACAATTGCACTGGAAACAGATCCAATCAAATAAGCCAGCACGCAAGCAATAAAATAAATAATGATAGTCATATTCAAATTCACAACATAAAATGAGTCCTGCATTTTAAACTCAAAATAGTTAGGAAGTCACTTATGGCGAAAGCATCAGAGAATCTTATTTGGATCGATCTTGAAATGACGGGGCTTGATCCTGATAAAGAAAGAATTATTGAAATTGCAACGGTGGTCACGGATTCTCAATTAAATTTTGTTGCAGAAGGTCCTGCGATGGCGATTCATCAATCGGATGGATTATTAAGTAAGATGGATGCGTGGAATACAGCGCAACATAATTCTTCAGGATTAGTGACGCGCGTGCGCGAAAGCACCATTACAGAAACAGAAGCCGAAGCAAAAACAATTGAATTTTTAATGCAACATGTTCCCGCAGGAAAATCACCGATGTGTGGAAATACGATTTATCAAGATAGAAAATTTTTAGCACGTTATATGCCTGCGTTAGATAAATATTTTCATTATCGTTTATTAGATGTGAGCACATTAAAAGAATTAGCATTACGTTGGGCGCCGCGTGTGTATGATGGAGTGCAAAAAGCAGCGCGACATTTAGCGTTAGATGATGTGTACGAATCGATTGAAGAATTAAAATACTATCGCGCGAATTTATTAAAATTAGAATAAGTATGTCATGCCAGCCGAGCGCTTTTTGCGAGAGGTGGCATCCAGTGTGTTTTATTATTTAGGGACACTGGATGCCAGCTAAAAGCATGCTGGCATGACGCTGTTCTTCCAACGCCCACTGCACATGCTCGCGCACTAATTCTGATGGATGAGATAATTTTTCTTTCAATGCAGAAATAATTTTTTCGTCACTAGGTGCATTGCCCAGTGCCACAGCAATATTTCGTAACCAACATTCATAACCAATTCGACGAATCGCAGAACCTTCTGTTTTTTTCAAAAATGTTTCTTCATTCCATGAAAATAATTCTAATAATTGCGGCGCACCTAATTCATGTCGAGGATAAAAATCATTTTCAGATGTCGTTTTTGCAAATCGATTCCACGGACAAATGAGTTGGCAATCATCGCATCCATAAATTCGATTCCCCATGGCTTTGCGAAATTCCACGGGAATACTGCTGCGTAATTCAATGGTTAAATAAGAAATACAACGTCGTGCATCGAGTTGATAGGGCGCAACGATAGCTTGTGTCGGACAAATATCAATACACGCACTACAGGTTCCGCAATGATTTTTTATTGGCGCATCAATCGGTAAAGGTAAATCGGTATAAATTTCGCCGAGAAAAAACCACGAACCTGCATCACGATTTAAAAGAATCGTATGTTTTCCAATCCAACCGAGTCCTGCTTTTTCAGCAAGCGGTTTTTCTAAAACAGGCGCGCTGTCACTGAATGTTCGATAATTAAATTGTCCTGTGAGTGCTGTAATTTTTTGCGCGAGTAAACGTAAACGTTTTCGAATCAATCGATGATAATCGCGTCCGAGTGCATAACGTGAAATGTAACCTAGCAAAGGGTTTTCTAATACTTCCCACATGCGTGTATCAGGCGGTAAATAATTCATGCGCGCAGAAATCACTCTTATTGTGCCGGGAATCAATTCATCCAATTTATAACGTTTGCTGCCATGCGCTTCCATATAATTCATTTCGCCATGAAATTTATTTTTAAGCCAAGTGAGGAATTTTTCTTCATACGCACTTAAATCAATATCGGTGATGCCGATTTGTTCGAAGCCGAGTTCGATGCCGAGGGTTTTGATGGTGATAGCTAAATTATTTAAGTCTAATGTCATTTTCTTGTCGCATGCGTTAAGATTCATCTCGCGCAAATTAACAGAAGAATAAGCTATGGACAAAACATTTTTTATTCCCAATGAAGAAAGTACTTTAAAACTAGGTGAATCGCTCGCGCGTGTTTGTAGGGAAAATGCAGTGATTTATCTGTATGGTGATTTGGGCGCAGGAAAAACTACTTTTGTGCGAGGGTTTTTAAAAGGATTAGGATTTGCGGGTCATGTGAAAAGTCCAACATACACATTAGTCGAAAGTTATTTGTTTGAAAATTTTTCTGTGTGTCATTTTGATTTTTATCGCATTCAACATCCCGATGAATTGCAATTCATTGGCATTCAAGATTATTTTTCTGAAAATAATATTGCATTGATTGAGTGGCCAGAAAAAGGCGAAGGATGGTTGCCGAAAGCAGATTTGTCTTGTTATATTGTCCCGAAAAATGAAGGGCGGGAATTTTTATTTAAATCATTTTCAGAGCGTGGCGAAATACTATGCAAAAATTTTTCAGAAAATTAATTTTCTTCATCACATTTTTTCCATTGATGACGTTTGCGTATGCATCGAAATTAACCGCAATCGAAATTTTTCCAGCAAAACAAACGACACACATTATTTTAAATTTCACACAGCCAACACTTTATCGTTTTTTTTCATTAGAAAATAAACCCAGATTAGTTTTAGATTTGCAAAATACACAACTCATTACACAATTAAAAACCATTTCATTTTCTGATCCAAATATTAAATTATTACGCAGTGGACATCCTGTTCCCAATACCTTACGCCTCGTTTTTGATTTAGATAAAATGGCAACGCATCAAATTGTTGTTGAAAAAAATAAATTAATTATCGAAATCACACGCGCACCCGGCGCAAGAAAAATTTCTTTACCGAAAAAGAAAAAAGTCATCGTGAAAACACCTGTGACACGCGATGTTGTGATTGTGATTGATCCCGGACACGGCGGAAAAGATCCAGGTGCATTAGGACCTTCAGCTATTGAAGAAAAAAATATTGTGCTGGCAATTTCACAACAGCTTGCAAATTTAATTAATGCGCAATCGAATATGCGTGCTGTGTTAACACGACACGATGATTCATTTGTCACATTACGCGATCGATTGAAATTAGCGCATAAAGGAAATGCAGATTTATTTATTTCTGTGCACGCCGATTCTTTTTTTGATAATCAATCCAGCGGTGTTTCTATTTATGCATTATCAAAAAGTGGTGCAACAAGTGAAGCAGCGCGTTGGATTGCAAAACGAGAAAATAATTCTGAATTAGGCGGCGCTGATTTAAGTGAAGTCGGACAAAATTATTTATTACGTTCTGTGTTAATTGATCTTTCGCAAACAGCAACGATTACCGATAGCTTACGTTTTGGAACCACATTATTAGATTCGCTCAATCACGTCACACGTTTGCATTATTCACATGTAGAACAAGCCCCCTTTGTTGTATTGAAATCACCGGATATTCCTTCTGTTTTAATTGAAACAGGATTTATTTCAAATCCAAAAGAAGAAACACGTTTGCGCAGTCGTTATCATCAAAGTCAATTAGCTGAGGCTTTATTTAAAGGCATACAAGAGTACAGCAAAAAATATTTAGGAAATGAATATGTCGCGCATTAAAGCATTAAGCACATTATTATCTAATCAAATTGCAGCAGGTGAGGTGATTGAACGTCCTGCATCCGTTGTAAAAGAACTCATTGAAAATAGTTTAGATGCGCACGCCACACGAATTGAAATTGATATTGAACAAGGTGGATCACGTTTAATTCGCGTGCGTGATAATGGTGATGGAATTCATTCAGATGATTTAGTGTTAGCTGTGAATCGTCACGCCACCAGTAAAATTCAAACGGTAAATGATTTAACACAAATTATGACATTAGGATTTCGTGGTGAAGCATTAGCGAGTATCAGTTCTGTTTCACGACTCACACTCTCTTCTGCATTAGAAAATCAATCGGGTTACCAAATTTCCACAGAAGGAACTGATAGTCAACCGGCAGTGAATCCTGCTGCACATCCGCGTGGAACAACAGTTGAAGTGCGCGATTTATTTTTTAATACGCCTGCGCGCAAAAAATTTATGCGTTCAGAAAAAACTGAATTCGATCACATTCATGAAACAGTCAAACGAATTGCACTCAGTCATTTCGAAGTGGATTTTATTTTAAAACACAATCAAAAAATAATTCGACATTATCGTATTGCGCAATCAAATGCAGAACGTCAACAACGTGTTGCAGATTTATGTGGCGCTGCATTTATTGAAAATGCACTTCACATTGAATCTATCGCGGCAGGATTAAAAATTTCAGGTTGGATTGCAACGCCCACTTTTTCGCGCAGCCAAGCGGACATGCAATATTTTTATGTGAATTCTCGTATAGTGCGTGA
This sequence comes from Gammaproteobacteria bacterium, assembly GCA_013287845.1. GTDB lineage: Bacteria > Pseudomonadota > Gammaproteobacteria > DSM-16500 > DSM-16500 > JABDDA01. The sequence continues at coordinate 5,402 of JABDDA010000011.1, read as the reverse complement.
TAAATATGTCAGTCATGCTGTGCGTGAAGCGTATCATGATGTGATGTATGGTAATCGTTATCCTGCGTATGTTTTATTTTTTGAAATTAATTCTGATCAAGTGGATGTGAATGTGCATCCGACAAAACATGAAGTGCGATTTCGTGAAAGTCGACTTGTGCATGATTTTGTTTTACGCAGTGTGCATGATGCGTTAGCGCAAACACATTCTGCTGCGGCGCATTCTTTTGAAAAAGAAAAATCAATTGCTGCTGCACCTGCTCATCATCATTATGAAAACAACACAACGCCGCAAAAAACGTTGCCATTAAAAGTGCAAGAACAAATGGCTGTATATCAGCAATTACAAGAAGAAGTAGCTGTTGCAGAAAAAATAAATCCACCGTTAGGCTATGCATTAGCGCAATTGCACGGTGTTTATATTGTTGCTCAAAATGAAGAAGGATTAGTGTTAGTCGATATGCACGCGGCACACGAACGTGTGCTGTATGAAAAATTAAAACAAAATTTTTCTAAGAAACAAATTATTTCACAACCTTTATTAGTTCCACTTTCAATACAATTGAGTGAAAAAGAAGTAAATGCGCTTGAAAATACAGCTGCATTATTTCTTACAATGGGAATTCATATTGAAATTTTAGGAAAAGAAAATATTGTTGTGCGTGAAGTGCCTGAGTTATTACGCAATGCAGATGTTCTAAAATTAATTCGTGATATTGCTGCAGATTTAATAACGCATGAAAAAAGTTCTCGTTTGCAAGAGTATCAATTTCATTTATTAGGAACATTATCTTGTCATGCTGCTGTGCGTGCGAATCGTCATTTAACGATTCCCGAAATGAATGCATTATTACGCGCAATGGAAAATACAGATCACAGTGGACAATGTAATCATGGTCGTCCTACGACGATGGCACTTTCTCTCGCAGAATTAGATAAATTATTTTTGCGTGGTCGTTAATGAAAGAAATTATTCCGATCGTTTGTTTAATGGGCCCGACAGCATCAGGCAAAACACAATTAGCAGTACAATTAGTTCAGCAATTTCCCTTTGAAATTATCAGTGTGGATTCTGCGATGGTCTATCGCGAAATGAATATTGGAACAGCAAAACCAACTGCGGATATTTTAAAAATTGCACCGCATCGATTAATTGATATTCGTGATCCCAAAGAAATTTATTCTACTGCGCAATTTTGTGAAGATGCATGGCAAGCCATTGCCGATATTGCTGCACAAGGGAAAATTCCTTTACTCGTTGGTGGAACGATGATGTATTTTCGTTCTTTACAACAAGGGCTCTCTATTTTACCGCGCGCAGATATTCATATTCGCGAAAACATTTCAAATGAAGCAAAAAAAATGGGTTGGGCTGCATTGCATGAGCAATTAAAAAAAATTGATGTGCATGCAGCAGAGCGAATCCATCCGAATGATAGTCAACGCATTCAACGTGCATTAGAGGTGTATCAATTAACAGGAAAAAATTTAACAACGTGGCAACAAGAAGGAAAACTTTCTCACGCGTACCAAGTTTATAATATTGCTATTGCGCCGAGTGAACGTGCTGTGTTGCATGAACGTATTGCAAAACGTTTTACTGAAATGTTGCGTTTGGGATTTGTGGATGAAGTGAAAAAATTATATGAACGTGGAGATTTATCCTTAGATTTGCCTTCGATTCGTTCTGTTGGGTACAGACAAATCTGGGAGTATTTTTTAGGAAAATATACGTTTGATGAAATGTGTGAAAGAGGAATTATCGCAACGCGACAAGTGGCGAAGCGGCAACTCACTTGGCTTCGACACTGGAAGGATGAAGTGAAATGGTTTGAGAGTGAAGATGAGAAATTATTTTCGAAAGTGGTTTCTCATCTCACGGAATTAAATAATACGGATTTGGTAATTTAAAAGTTTTATCTGCATATCCGCCGATTAAATCACTTTTTTGATCTCCGATATTTAATACAATATCAAATCCTTGTTTTGTAATGTCTGCACGTGTTTTTATTTTATAAATCGAAGCGGATTTCTCGTGATAATTTTCTGGTTTTAAAATAAGTCCATCCCAGTTTTTGTAACCCACGGCTTCAAGATTTTTTGTGGTAGCATCGCGTGAACTTTCTGTGCGACCCGTGACAAAAAATACAGCAATATTATTTTCTTTTGCGTAACGATAGAGTTTTAAAGTGGGTGGAATGACGGGATCTGTTCCTTTATTTTCTGCTTCAATAATTTGTGCGAGTGAGCCACCCAATCCCATCGCTAACATATCGGGATAATTTGAAAGAGAAGTTTCATCGATATCTAATACGATAGCCCATTTTTTTTCAGAAGAAGATTTTGAATTCGCAAGACGCCATTTTAAATAATCCATCGCTTGATCAATCACTTTTGCTTGATCTTTTAAATATTCACCTGACGTATTGTATTTAATATAACGTTCTTTTAATGATTCTAAATTTTTAGGTTCTTGCGCGTAAACAAATGAAACATTTAATAATGCAATGATCAATAATAAAAAACGATACATCTTTATGTTCTCCCAAAAAATCGAATGCGTAAATTTAACAAATTTTTTCAACCTATGTTAGTATAATTTGCTGAGTATGAAATTTAACCAAGGAGATTGAGATGACAAACAATAAATGCTGTTCGCGTTTGTGTGTTGCTGGATTAGGTTTAGCAATTGGTATTGTCAGTGGTTTATGCATGATGGCGTTTGCGTGGATTGCATGGATGTTCGGTTACGGTGTGATGATGGTAGATCAAATGGCTGCTGTTTATCATGGTTATGCTGCAACATTTAAAGGTGGATTCTGGGGTTTGATGTGGGGATTCGTTGATGGATTTATTTGGGGAATTCTCGTTGCGCTTTTCTATAATTTCTTTGCGAAGTGCTGTGGAAAAATGTATTGCAAGTCGTCGGAATCGTGTAAATAAAAATCTTTGTGTTATGCCAGCCCTAGCTAAAAACGCTCGGCTGGCATGACAGTTTGTTTCCTCGTTATTGTTTTGCTTGTTCAGGAATAAGAGTGATCTTGTTATTTTGTCCCAACATATACATTGCTTTCAGAATTTTTAATGCTTCATACAATTGAAAATCATCTTGCGCTAAATTACTTAAATCTTCTTTTGAAGAATCATCTGCAGGTAAAGGTGTTTTTGAAGTATTTGCTAAATGACCTTTCAATTCAAATTCTTTAATGGGTTCTAATGCAGCTAAATCTGTTTTAGTATTTCCCGATACTTTTAAATCTTCGATAGTAATGTCTGGAATAATTCCCACATTTTGAATCACGCGGCCTGAAGGTGTGTGATAAAGTGCGGTTGTTAATTTAATAGCATGTGTATCATCTAAAGGTAAAACAGTTTGCACAGAACCTTTTCCGAAACTGGTTTTACCGACAATCACTGCGCGATGATAATCTTGTAATGCACCTGCAACAATTTCAGAAGCAGAGGCAGAACCTTCATTAATTAAAATCACCATGGGCGCGCCATTTAAAACATCACCACCGGTTGCTTTAGCAGTGTATTGTGCTTTGGGTAAACGTCCTTCTGTGTAAACAATGACGCGATTAAATTCTTGCAGTTTTTTACTATCTAAAAATACATCTGAAATTTGCACAGCGGTTTCAAGTAAACCGCCAGGATTATTTCGTAAATCTAAAATGAGTCCTTTTAATTGATTATTCGTTGCAGATTTTTTCAATGAATCAATGGCAGAAATTAATAATTCAGTTGTAGGTTGTTGAAATTGACTCACGCGAATATATCCAAATTGATTATTGAGTAATTTACTTTTAATACTTGTCATTTGAATGGTTGCGCGTGTGAGTTTATAAGTAATCGGATTTTTTTCTCCCTTGCGCAAAACAGTTAATGTGACTTGCGTGCCTTTTTTTCCACGCATTTTTTCAACGGCTTCACGTAATGTCATTTCATTCACCAGTTTTCCATCGAGTGCAACAATATAATCACCGGCTTTAATGCCTGCTTTAGCAGCAGGAGTATCATCGATGGGACTCACTACTTTTAATACGCCGAATTCAGGAGTGACTTCTATTCCTAATCCACCAAATTCACCATTGGTTGACATCAATAATGTTTTATACGCTTCTTCATCTAAATATTCAGAATGAGGATCAAGGCCACTGAGCATTCCACGAATCGCATCTTCTAATAATTTTTTATCATTAATAGGTTGAACATAAAAATCTTTAATTTCATTAATTGCGCTCGTGAATCGTGAAATATCTTTATCTTCGAGTGATTCCATTTTCCCATGCGTTAACAAATCACCGTCTTTATCTGAAACGGCAAATGCATTTGAGAAAACGAATAAGCTTAAAAGAATAAAACTTAAAAAACTTGCCACTCGAAAAATGTTTAAGAATGTTCGGTTCATGGCTGGGTTCCTTTGAATTGAAAGTTATAGTGATTAAAAAACCCTTTTCACTCTGTAATTATAGCCTACTTTACAAGGTTCACAGGGGTGGGGTATGAAAAACAGCATCATTTTTGGGTGGTTTTTGCGTTTTTGGTGCAGAGTTGGTAGTACAAAAAGAGGGCCCTTTTTTAGTACAGCGTAAATTTAGTGCGGATTAATGCGAGCTGTTTCTACGCCATACACCAGGAGGCAGGATTCACAGGAAAACCATTCTGTCGAATTTCAAAATACAATGCAGAGCGAGCGAAGTCTTTGATATTTCCAGCTAAAGCAATCACATCACCCGTTTTGACACGATCGCCTACTTTGGCATAAAGTTTTTTATTTCGTGCATATAAGCTCATGAATCCATCACCATGATTCACAATGACCAGCAAACCAAATCCTCTTAACTCATTGGCAAAAATAATTTTTCCCTGATAAATCGCATGCACCGGTGTGCCCATCGGTATTTTAATTAATGTGCCTGAAAATGATTGACGCCCTAATCCTAATGAACTGCCGAAATGTCTCATGATCGGGCCGCGCACAGGCCAATGTAATTTTCCGCGTAATTGATCAGAGACAGAGAGCGCCACTTTTTTTGGTGGAATTTTTTCTTGTACAGGGAGTGTGTTTAATATTTTAATGCGCTGTAATTTTTTTTCAGCAAGATAATGATGGTAAGTTAGATAACGCGTTAAACGATTTTCATCTTTTTCTTTTAATGACATTAAATAAGCAGAGCGAATTTGTTTTGCTAATAATTGTCGTTCTTCATTCGTTTCATCGTTAGGTGTTTTTATTTTTTCTGCTGCGTGTGCACACGATGCAAATAAAATAAAAATAAAATTAATTAAAAAAATCCATTTCTTCAACATATCATTCATCCAGTTTTACTAAAGAATTCCCTGTCATTTCTTTAGGTGCTTTAATATCCATTAAATAAAGTAGTGTTGGTGCAATATCC
>JABDDA010000010.1 GCA_013287845.1 Gammaproteobacteria bacterium | reverse complement strand
GTTTATCAAGGTTATTATGCTGAACCGACTTCTGCAGGAATTGCAAATGCAACCACACGCACAGTCGTTTATTCATCGCTTGCGATTTTAGGATTAGATTTTGTGTTGACTACAATGATGATAGGAGAATGGTAATGTTGTCACAACGAAGTATAGAAGCACTCGTCGGATTATTTGTTTTAGCCGCATTGCTCGCATTATTTGTTTTAGCATTTAAAGTGAGCGGGCTGACTAGTTTTTTTAAAACAGAAGGATACACCGTGACAGCGCAATTTGATGATATTGGTCAATTGAAAGTGCGCGCACCTGTGAAAATGGGTGGAGTGAATATCGGTGAAGTCTCAGGAATTATGTTAGATCCAAGTTCATTTAAAGCGATTGTGATTATGCGCATTCGCAAAGAATTTAATACAATTCCAAGTGATTCTGCAGCATCTATTTTAACAGCAGGATTATTAGGCGATAATTATATTGAACTCATTCCCATGTACAGCAATGAATTTTTAAAAGAAGGCAGTCAGCTGCAAGAAACACATTCAGCAATGATTTTAGAAAAACTGATTGGACAATTATTATTTAAATTAGGAAATAATTCTTCTAAAGAAAAAACGTCAACCACTGGAGAAAAGAAATGAAAAAAATAATTTTATTAAGCGCAACTTTTTTAATGATGTTATGGATGACGATAACATTAGCTGCCAATGCAAGTGATCCGGTGAGTTTATTAAATGGCATTGCAGATAAAATGATTGCAAAGTTACAAGAAAATCAAACAACGTTAAAAGAAAATCCTACACTTGTTTATTCGTTTGCAAATGCATTAGTGGTTCCGCATGCGGATATTCCAGAAATGTCTAAGCGTGTTTTACCACCGCGCGTGTGGAATGAAGCAACACCAGAACAGCGCTCAAAATTCGAAAAAGAATTTACAACCATGTTAGTACGCACGTATGCGTCTGCATTAGCTGAATATAAAGATGAAACAATACGTTTTTATCCTGTGCGTGGAGGGTATCAAGGAAAAGATAATGTGAAAGTGGATAGTACAATTATACGTACGGATGGCCCTTCGATTGCAGTAGGGTATCGTTTGATTCTGCGCGGATCTGAATGGAAATTATATGATTTAATTGTGGAAGGCGTGAGTATGCTAGAAAGTTTTCGTTCGCAATTTGCAGATCAACTTTCGCGAGGCAATATGCAGGATTTAATCCAAAAATTAGAGGAACATAATGCGGGAAATAATGCTCAATGAATTCGAGTGCGAAAATAATTTTTAAAAATAATTGTTTTTTTGTTTCGGGTGTATTGGATTTTTTTACCGTCATGACGGTATTAGAATCCAGTGCGCTGCAAATGAAAAATAATTCAGAGGATTGTTTTGATTTGGATTTGTCAGAAGTCACAGCTGTGAATAGTGCAGCAATTGCGTTATTAATCGAATGGATTAAATGCGCAAAAAAATTAAAAAAGAAAATTATTTTTAAAAATATTCCATCACAGCTAATTTCAATTGCAGAAGTCGCTGGAGTTAGAAAATTCTTTTAGAAATAAAAAATAAGGTTTTTGCGATAGGATCCGAGCCGCGCGCGTAAGCAAGCGTGTACAAACTTTCTATTACCGAGAAATTATTTAGTACATACACGCTTGGCTTAGCGCGCGGCTCGGATCCGCTTCGTTTATTGTTCCGGACTAATCACCAAAAAGAACGCCGTCGGTCCACGCAACACATTTACCAATAATAAATTTTTCGAATCAGCCGCAACTTTTTGTAATTCTGCAACAGAAGTCACTTTCTCTTGATTTGCAGAAGTAATAATATCTCCCGGGCGCAAATCAGAACGCCACGCATTACTTTCTTCATCCACAGTCACAACAAGAATGCCTTTAATATCGCCGTGAACAGGACTAAACGCAGTGAAATCTTTTAACGCAACCCCATACAAGAAAGGATTTTTTTCTTGATTTTCTTGCTGACGTTTTTGTGGATCCGATAATGTCGCCGTCAATGTTTGTGATTTATTTTTTCTTAAAATTGAAATTTTAATTTTAGAATCGACGCGTAAAAATCCAATGACATTAATTACATCATTTGCATTTTTTACTTCAGTGCCATCAATCGCTGTCATGATATCACCGACTTGCAATCCTGCATTTTGCGCAGGTGAATTCGCAACCACTAAAGTGACTACAGCACCGCTGGCAGGACTTAAATTAAATGCACTCGCAAGATCCGGTGTAATGTCTTGTGCGCCCACACCGAGCACACCGCGTTTTACATTTCCATATTGAATGAGTTGTTGCATGACACTTTTTGCCATATTGGATGGAATTGCAAAACCAATTCCAATGCTGCCACGATCAGGCGCAAGAATAGCTGTGTTAATTCCAATCAGTTGGCCTTCTGTATTAATCAATGCGCCGCCCGAATTGCCTGGATTAATCGGCGCATCGGTTTGAATAAAGTTTTCGTAATTTTCAATTCCTAATGTAGTTCGACCGAGCGCACTAATAATGCCTGAAGTGACTGTTTGATTTAAACCAAATGGATTTCCAATGGCAGCAACCACATCACCGACTTTTAATGAATTTGAATCTGCAACAGGAATAGCTGTTAAATTTTTTGCATGAATTTGTAACAGTGCAATGTCAGAGGCTTTATCCATGCCAATCATTTTTGCAGTGTAGTGATGTCCATCACTGAGTGTGACAACAATATTTTGTGCTTCATTAATCACGTGTGCATTCGTGAGAATATAACCTTTATCGGCATCTACAATCACACCGGATGCAACAGAAAGCACTTTGTCAGGAACAGGTGCATTGCTGTCCCCATTATTTCCTTCTTCTTTTGCTTTTTCTTTTTGTAACCGATTGAGTGTGTTGAGATCAGTAATTTTTAGCGGGGCGCGGATATTCACAACAGCGGGTAACGCTTTTTTTAACATAGGCGCTAAGCTGGGACTCACGGGAATACTTGCGAACGTATTCAATGAAAAGAAGAGGAGAAGCGCGAATAAAATGGGATAGGTTTTTTTCATGGGGAATCCTTTTAGTAAATGTTATTTAGTATAAACGCAGGAAAGTCTGTCATGCCAGCGAAAGCTGGCATTCAGTTATATTAAAAATAAAAATATTCAGCTGTCATGCCAGCGTGCTTTTAGCTGGCATCCAGTGACTTTTAAATAGAGTCACTGGATGCCACCGCTCGCAAAAAGCGCTCGGCTGGCATGACAAACGTCAACTTATCCAAATCAGAGTCGCTATCCGCCCAATATTTTTCCCTTCACGCCGATATGAAAAAAATAAATCTTCTTCTTCAAATGTACAAAATTCCCCGCCAAAAATATTTTTCACACCCAGCATTTGAAATTGAATACGCGCAATAGCGTATAAATCAGCTAACCAACGTCCTTGCGGAGAAGGGCTGAATGCTTTCGCGAGCTCAGCATTTTTTTCGATAAAAATATCACGCACTTCATTTCCTACTTCGTAATGCGTTGCGCAAATTGCGGGGCCTAACCACACTAATAATTCATCTGAAGGGACATTTAACGTTTGCACCGTATTTTGAATAATTCCTTTTGCAAGACCCCGCCATCCCCCATGAATCGCTGCAACCTGTGTTCCTTTTTTATCGCATAGTAAAATCGGTAAGCAATCTGCAGTATGCACAACACACACTTGATTTTTTTCATCTGCAAAAGAAGCATCTGCATTAAATTGTCGATGCGAAGGGGAGGCTTTAATCACAGTTGCGCTGTGTGTTTGCTGTAACCAAATCGGTTCTTCTGGAAATTGCAAAAGATTTTTTAATAGTGTGCGATTTTTTTTTATTTTTTCTTTGTGAGATTCTTCAACGTACGTATCTCCCTCAAAAGGTAAATACGAATCGCATTCGCGCAATGTGGTGTAGGCTTTCACATGATTCGGCGCGGGCCAATTGGGTTGAATAAATAAACTCACGGTGTGATATCCTTTTTCAATGTATCAACTAATTGCTGCATATCTTCAGGTAACTTAATTTCCCACGCAATGGATTTTTCTGTGACAGGATGAATCAATTCTAATCGAAACGCATGTAATGCTTGGCGTTTAAATTTTCTTAACACATCAATGAGTGCGGCACTTGCACCTTTGGGTAATTGTAATCGTTTTCCATAGGTGGGATCTCCAAAAATAGGATAACGAATATGCGCAAGATGCACGCGAATTTGGTGCGTTCTTCCTGTTTCAAGTTGAATTTTTAATCGTGTATGTCCGCGATATTTTTCAATGACGCGATAATGTGTAATCGCTTCTTTTCCTGTATCTTGCACAGCCATTTTTTTACGTGAAATAGGATGGCGTCCAATTGGTGCATCAATTTTTCCGCCACCTGTCGGTAATCCGCAAATAATGGCTTGATATTCACGATGCATGGTGTGTTTTGTTAATTGTGAAGAAAGATGTTTTATTGCAAATTCTGTTTTTGCAATCACTAATAATCCCGATGTATCTTTATCTAAACGATGAACAATGCCTGCGCGTGGAAGTGTTTTTAATTCAGGTGCGTGATGCAGCAATGCATTCAATAATGTGTTATTAAAATTTCCTGCAGCGGGATGCACCACCATTCCTGCCGGTTTATTAATCACAAGTAATGCGTCATCTTCATAAATAATTTCTAATGGAATTGATTGTGCCTCCCATTCAGGTTGAGGCTTTTTTTCCGCTGAAATTTGAATAATTTCACCACCGCGTAATAATGTGCGTGGTTTTGTGGGCGCGTCATTGAGCGTTAATTTTTCTGACGTAATCCATTCTTTAATTTGTGTGCGCGAATAATCGGGCAATAATTTTGCAAGCGCTTGATCCAAGCGAAGGCCTTCCAGCTCTTCAGGAATCGTGAGTGTGTGATGAATTTGTTTTGTCATGATGATAGAATCCACCGCCATTGGAATTTTAAAAAAGGTACTTTATCACGATGAAGATCATAAAAGCTTTATGCGCGACCTCAATATTATTTTTTTTCGCACTGATCAGTGCGTGTACATCGACGACCGATCCGGCTGAAATGTACAAAGGAGAATCGGGAAATCAAATTTTTCAAAAAGGGGAAGAAGCATTACGTGATAAAAGTTATTCGGAATCAGTCAAACGATTTGAAGCACTGGATGCGCAATATCCTTATGATGTGCATGCAGAAACAGCAAATTTACACGTGATTTATTCGTATTATATGACAAGTGAGTATGCCTCTGCAGAATCTGCTGCAGATCGATTTTTGCGTTCGTATCCTGTGAGTCCACATGTGGATTACGCGTATTACATGCGCGGGTTATCCAATTATTATCAAAATTTAGGGGTTTTTGAGCGTTTATTTCAAGTAGATTTAGCAACGCGTGATTTATCACAAATTAAAAAATCGTATAATGATTTTTCAATGATTGTGAAACGTTATCCGAATAGTTATTACGCACCTGCTGCATATCAATACATGATTTATTTGCGAAATATTTTAGCGGACCATCAGCTCGATGTTGCGAATTATTATTTTGAAAAAAGAGCTTATGTTGCTGCTGCGAATCGCGCGAGTTTATTAGTGCGCCATTATGAAGGTGCGCCGACAGTGCCGGATGCATTAGTGATTATGGCGAAATCGTATCGAGAATTGCATTTAACACAGCTGGAACAAGATACGATTAGAGTGATTCAATATAATTATCCAGGAACGAAAATATAATTTTTGGCATGACACCAGTGTTTTAATTTCGTGGTTTTGATTTTGCTTAATGAAGATTTTTGGCCTCGGGGTTCTGTCGCCGTGTGGTCTCCTGTTTTTTTGCGCGGATAAAGACACGCGCAAAAAAAAGGAGTACCACACGACGCCACCCCTCGGATAAAGTTTCGTGCAAGCAAAATCAAAAAATTTATTTTGCTGTAATCGGATACCGCCAATCTTTCCCAAATGATTTGTGATTAATGTGAGTCCCAATCGGTGCTTGTCGACGTTTATATTCATTTCGCTTAATTAATTTAATTACTTTTTCAACAACCGCTGCATCAAAACCTTCCGCAATAATTTCTTCTGCACTGAGTTCTTGATTAAGATATAAAAATAAAATTTTATCGAGAATAGAATAGGGCGGTAATGAATCTTCATCTTTTTGATTGGGAGATAATTCAGCTGTGGGGGGTCGATCAATAATGCGTTGTGGAATGACTTTTTTAATTTCATTTCGATACTGTGCGAGTGTATAAATTAATGTTTTAGGAACATCTTTTAATACAGCAAATCCACCACTCATATCACCATACAAAGTAGAATATCCCACAGCTAATTCACTGCGATTTCCTGTTGATAACACAATTTTTCCGGATTGATTTGAAAGTGCCATTAAAATAATACATCGACAACGGCTTTGAATATTTTCTTCAGAGATCGTTGGTTTTTTTTCTTGAAAATTCGGTGAAAGTAAATGAATAAAACTTTCAAATACTGTTTCAATAGAAATGGTTTTGCAATCGACGCTTAAATTTTTTGCAACAGCAAACGCATCTTGTTTGCTGATTTCTGCACTGTAACATGATGGCATGAAAACAGCTTCGACTTTTTCTTTTCCTAATGCATCAACAGCAATTGCTAACGTCAGTGCAGAATCAATTCCACCTGAAACACCAATAATCACACCGGGAATATTATTTTTTTCAACGTAATCACGTAATCCTAAAACAAGTGCATCGTAAATATTTTTTTCTGTGCTGGGAAGATGAATGGGAACAGCTGCAACATGTGTTTGTGCATTTGTTATTTCGAAATCAACAGCTAATAATGTTTCATTAAAAAAACCAGCATGATGACAGAGTTTTCCTTCTGCATCGACGATCATTGAGCCACCATCAAATACTAATTCATCTTGTCCACCGATGAGATTCACATAGGCAATCGGAATATTCGTTGATTTTGCGCGTGCTGAAATAACGTCTAAACGTTTTTCATGTTTATCAATTTCAAAGGGAGAAGCATTCGGTGAAAGAATAAAACGCGCGCCTTGTGTGGCTGCTTGTTCAGATGGGTTGGGAAGCCAAAGATCTTCGCAAATCACAATTCCAACAGGAATGCCATTGATGGGAACAACGCACGGTGCATTGCCTGGAATAAAATAACGCGCTTCATCAAACACGCCGTAATTCGGTAAATGTTGTTTTCCATAACGCGCAAGAATCGTGCCGTTATGAATCACAGAAATCGCATTTAATAAGCCCTGTGGTGTTGCGTGTGGATGACTCACGATGCAATGAATATTATTTACGCGTGCAATAAATTCATAAAGTGCTTTGTTTGCATCGTTGATAAAAGATTTTCGTAATAATAAATCTTCGGGTGGATAGGCTGTGACGCATAATTCTGGAAATACAATAATATCGGCGGAAAATTCATCTCGTGCGCGTGTGGCAGCGTCTATCATTTTATTTAAATTTCCTGGGAAATCTCCCATCATGAAATTTAATTGAGCCAATACGACGCGTAATTTTTTTGTCATTTTGTGTTCCCGAAATTAGATTTATATAGTATGTAACATCGAAGAAATTACAACAAGATTAAAAAATTATAAAAAAATTTTGCAATCTACAGGCTGAAAGCCTGAAAGCTTTATTAGCCTAGGGTTAAGGGCGCGCTCTTTGCGCCCGCAACCCTAGGTAAAATGAACCAATAAAATATCAAAGCGCTGAAAGCGCGAAACAAAAATTTCATTTTTTTCTTTCGCCCTTTCAGGGCTTCAAACATTTAAATTATTTTACCTAGGCTTACGCGCAAAAAGCGCGCTAAGCCTAGGCTAGAAAAGCTTTCAGGCTTTCAGCCTGTAGATTGCAAAATATTTTTTATAAAAAAAATTCGTGCTCGTTTCTATTTAATGTCAAGAATCACTAAGATTTGATATTTCCCTTTTTCAAATTCCACACTATCAACAATAATGCCCTGTATTTTCCCTTCAGAATAAAAATCCTCTCCCGGACGTGGTGCGTAATCTAATTGCACGATCATTAATTTCATTTCTTTTTTTAATCTTCCCCGATGCTGCATCCGCGCAATAATTTCTTGTCCTGTGTAACATCCTTTATTAAAACTAATGGCATTTAATAAATGTAAATTAATTTCATGCGGTAAAAATTTTTCAGAAGTGTCAGGATAAATTGCAGGAATACCGGCTTCAATATTTTTTCGTTTCCATTCAGATAAATTTTTTTCTGTATTAAAAGGAGGGATGGCTTCATCACTCGCATCATGTAACTTCACCTTATAAAACACGGCATATTTTTTTAAAATATTACTTGTGATTGCCACCATCTCACGCGGCATTTGCAAATAATAATTTTCTTGAAATAAAAATAATTGAAATAAACTGATCACGCGACCTTGAGGATTACACAGTGCAGCAAGTGAAGAATGTGTTTCTGTGATTTCATTCACATCACAGGTGAGCTGACCTTGTAAAAGTTTTTTTGCATCTGTACCACTCACGCAAAGAAGACCGAGAAAAGAAGCGTTTATTTTATCCATGTGATCATTTCACTCGGGTGCTGAATATAAGCGCCCGCATTCCATTTTGCAGGTTCTTCATGCGGTGCAATATAGCCATACAATGCAACAATAGAAAAAACGCCCGCGGCTTGACTTGCTAACACATCCGTTTCTGCATCACCCACATAAATACATTCAGACGGTTTTTTATTAATTAATTCGCAGGCGCGCAAAATAGGATCCGGAAAGGGTTTTGCTTTTGAAAGCGTATCTCCACCAATCACGCATGCGGCGCGTTGATCTAAATTTAAATTTTTAATTAAAGGAAAAGTAAGACGTTCAGGTCGATTGGTAACAATTCCCCATGGGATATTATTTTTTTCTAACATCATTAAAATAGTTTCCATTCCTTCAAAAAAAGTGGTGCTGCGACAGATATTTTTTTCACTTAATTCGAGAAGTTGAGAAAATAAAGAAGGATACATTTCATCGTGTTCTTCCACATCAAATGCCAGTTTTAATAATTTTTTTGCACCTTGTCCGACGAATGCGCGGAGTGCAGCTAAAGGAAGTGCAGATTTTCCATAGCGTTCGCGCAATTCATTTACGGTGTGAACGATGTCGTGTGCTGTATCAAGCAGTGTGCCGTCTAAATCAAATAAAATAGCTTGGGGTTTCATAATTTCCTACAATGCATCAAATAATTTACTGAAACATCTTTTGTTAATTCATATTTTTTTGTCAACGGATGATAGCTCAATCCGATGATTTCTTCGACATGCAAATTTGCATCGCGCGCGAGTGAAGCAAGTTCACTCGGACGAATAAATTTCGCATAATCATGCGTATTTTTCGGTAATAATTTCAAAACATACTCTGCGCCAATGATAGCAAATAAATACGATTTTAAATTTCGATTAAGGGTTGAGAAAAAAACATCGCCATTTTTTCTCACGAGTTTTGCAGCGGATTGTACAATACTCGCCGGATCAGGAACGTGTTCTAACATTTCTAAACACGTGACCACATCAAATTGTTCGGGATTTTTTTCAGCTATTTTTTCAGCGGTTACTTTTTGATAATCAATTTGCATGCCCGTTTTTTTTTGATGTTCTCTTGCTGCGTGTAATGCTTCTTCACTCATATCAATGCCTGTTACAATCGCGCCTTCTTTTGCTAACCTTTCAGATAAAATTCCACCGCCGCAGCCAATGTCGATTATTTTTTTTTGAGAAAGAGACGTGCGTTGCGAAATATAATTTAAACGCAAGGGATTAATATCGTGTAATGCTTTCATTTCTCCGTTGGGGTTCCACCAGTGCGCAGCACTATCGCTGAACTTTTTTATTTCATTGGGGTCCACATTGATATCTGTCATAAAAGCCTCTGTTTTTAGTGTGCATATCATACCGAATATGGAGCTATTCGCATAATTATTTTCGGTGTGATAATCTAGCGCGCGTGACGTCCGCATGCACTTTTAAAGGATATGGAAAAAATAAAATGCAACCTAAAACAACTTATTTAAAAGACTATACTGTTCCTGACTATTTAATCGCTCAATGTGATTTAGAATTTGAACTCAACGAAGATTTTACTCGTGTAAAATCATTTTTGAAAATGCATCGCAATCCCGCTTCAACATCAGCAACGCAAGAATTAATTTTAGACGGTGAAATGATGGAATTAGAATCCGTCATGCTTAATCAAAAAAAATTACAACCAAACGAATATGAAATTTCTTCCGAATCACTCATGATTTTAAATGTTCCCTCTGAATTTAATTTAGAAATTGTTACGCGTATTAAACCACAGGAAAATAAAGCACTGAGTGGATTATATAAATCCAGCGGAAATTTTTGCACACAATGTGAAGCGCATGGATTTCGCCGCATCACTTATTTTTTAGATCGTCCTGATGTCATGACGAAATTTACAACAAAGATAACAGCAGATGAAAAACGTTATCCTGTTTTGTTATCGAATGGAAATCCTATTGAAAAAGGAAAAAATAATGGAAAGCATTGGGTGAAATGGGAAGATCCCTTTAAAAAACCTAGCTATTTATTTGCGCTCGTTGCCGGTGATTTAGAATGTGTGGAAGATTTTTTTATCACACAATCCGGTCGTCGCATCACGTTACAAATTTATGTCGAAAAAGGAAATCGTGATCAATGTGATCATGCAATGCAATCTGTGAAAGAAGCAATGCGTTGGGATGAAACACATTTTGGTCGTGAATATGATTTAGATATTTATATGATTGTCGCTGTCAGTGATTTCAATATGGGCGCGATGGAAAATAAAGGCCTTAATATTTTTAATACGAAATATATTTTGGCGACACCTGAATCAGCAACGGATAATGATTTTATTTATGTGTCATCTGTCATCGCGCATGAATATTTTCATAATTGGTCAGGAAATCGTGTGACATGTCGTGATTGGTTTCAGTTAAGCTTGAAAGAAGGGCTTACCATTTTTCGTGATCAATCGTTTACTGCAGATACGACATCAAAAACTGTTGCGCGAATTAATGATGTGATTAGCTTGCGAAATGCACAATTTCCAGAAGATGCGGGCCCTCTGTCACATCCTGTGCAGCCATCTTCTTACATTGAAATTAATAATTTTTACACAGCCACTGTTTATAACAAAGGTGCTGAAGTGATTCGCATGATGAAAACTATTTTGGGCGATGATTTATTTCGAAAAGGAATGGATTTATATTTTTCGCATAATGATGGTCATGCAGTTACGATTGAAGAGTTTGTGAAGGCAATGGAAGACGCATCGAAAATTGATTTAACACAATTTCGTTTGTGGTATTCGCAATCGGGAACGCCTTTCGTTGATGTCACTGATGAATATGATGCAGCAAATAAAAAATATAAATTAATGGTGAAACAGAATTATTTGCCGAATCAAAAATCGTTTCATATTCCTGTTAAAATTGGATTATTAGATTCAACTGGTGCAGAAATTAAAATAAAAAATAATTTATTGAATTTGAAAAACGCAACAGAAACATTTGAATTTGAAAATATTGCTTCACGTCCTATTCCATCTTTATTGCGACATTTTTCTGCACCTGTCAAATTACGTTACAATTATTCTGATGAATCGCTACAACTTCTTTTTAAACACGACAGTGATGGGTTTAATCGTTGGGAGGCAGGGCAGCGTTATGCAACGAATTGTTTATTCCGCATGATGGAAGAATTTAAAAAAGGAAAATCATTACAAGTGCCAAATGGCTTTATTGAAACATTTCAGCATGTATTGCGCACACAACAAAACGATAAATTATTATTAACACGATTGTTAATCTTGCCGAATGAAAAATATTTATGTGAGCAAATGGATGTGATTGATGTAGATGCGGTGCGCTCGGTTCGAGAGTTTTTATTAAAAGAAATCGCAGAGAAGTTAGAAGGTGATTTCACGGCTGTTTTTAAAGAAAATAATCAAGATACTATCGAATGCCGTCAGCTGAAAAATCTCGCGCTTTTTTATTTATTAAAATTAAAAAAACACATTCCACTCGCAGAAAAACAATTTAATGAATCATTAAATATCAATATGACAAATACAATTGCTGCATTAAATGCATTAATTGAAATCGATGGTGATGAGCGTGATAAAGCATTAGCTGCGTTTTATCAAAAATGGAAAGACGATGCTTTGGTCGTTGATAAGTGGTTTACATTGCAAGCAAGTTCTTTTTCGTTAGAAAAAATGATGCAGCTCATGAAGCATCCTGCATTTGATCTTAAAAATCCAAATAAAGTGTATGCACTGATTGCGCCATTTTGTCGATCAAATCTAATCAATTTTCATGCGATAAATGGAAGTGGTTACCAATTTCTTACTAATATTGTTTTACAGCTGAATGATTTTAATCCGCAAATTGCAGCACGCATGGTTACACCGCTCACAGAATGGAAACGGTATGATGAAAAACGTCAAGCCCTCATGCGCGAACAATTAGAAATCATTTTACAGAAAAAAAATCTTTCAAAAGATGTTTATGAATTAGTGACAAAAAGTTTAGGAGAAAAAATTTATGTCTAAGATGCGCACTGAATCTGATAGCTTAGGAAAAATAGATGTGCCCGAAAATGTGTATTGGGGCGCGCAAACGCAGCGTTCTTTAAAACACTTTGAAATTGGTTATGACACCATGCCATTTGGATTAATTCATGCATTTGCATTATTAAAAAAAGCAGCTGCCATGACGAATGCAGAATTGAATTTATTATCGCAAGATAAATTAAAACTCATTTCACAAGTGGCCGATGAAATTATCGCAGGAAAATGGAATGATCAATTTCCATTACGCATTTGGCAAACAGGCAGTGGCACACAAACCAATATGAATGTAAATGAAGTGATTTCAAATCGTGCGATTGAATTAGCTGGAGGTGTTTTAGGAAGTAAAAAACCTATTCATCCGAATGATGATGTGAATCTTTCGCAATCTTCAAATGATACGTTTCCAACCGCAATGCATATTGCAGCTGTTGATGCGATTAAAAATAAATTAATTCCTATGTTAAATGAATTGCGTGAAGCGCTTTCAAAAAAACAAAAAGAATTTAATCACATTATTAAAATTGGACGCACGCATTTGCAAGATGCAGTGCCACTCACATTAGGACAAGAATTTTCTGGTTATGTTGCGCAACTTGATTTTGCCAAAAAAAATATTGAATCAACATTGTCAGGATTATATGAATTAGCACTCGGTGGTACAGCTGTAGGAACAGGATTAAATTCTCATCCTAAATTCGCAAATTTAGCTGCAGAAAAAATTGCTGCTCTTACAAAACAACCTTTTATTTCCGCGCCGAATAAATTTGCAGCGTTAGCTGCGAATGATGCATTTGTATTTGCAAGCGGTGCATTAAAAACATTAGCTGTAGCTCTTATGAAAATTGCAAACGATGTGCGATGGTTAGGTTCCGGTCCGCGAACAGGATTTGGTGAATTAGTTTTACCTGCGAATGAACCAGGATCTTCCATCATGCCAGGAAAAGTAAATCCTACTCAGTGTGAAGCACTCACAATGATTGCTGTGCAAGTCATTGGAAATGACACAGCTATTTCTGTTGCAGGATCACAAGGAAACTTTGAATTAAATGTTTTTAAACCGGTTATCATTTTTAATTTTTTACATTCTGTCACATTGCTTGCAGATGGAATGCATATGTTTACAAAATATTGCATCACAGAATTAAAAGCCGATGAAAAAAGAATTAAATCGTCATTAGATAATTCTTTAATGCTCGTCACCGCACTTGCTCCCAAAATTGGTTACGATAAAGCAGCTGAAATTGCGCATAAAGCATGGCATGAAGGAACCAATTTATTAGAAGCCTGTCTTGCATTAGGTTATTTATCTGAAGATGAATTTAAAAAATATGTGCGCCCCGAAGATATGCTAGCCCCGAAATAATTGTCATGCCAGCCGAGCGTTTTTTGCGAGCGGTGGCATCCAGTGGCTTTTTAAAGGTCACTGGATGCCAGCTAAAAGCACGCTGGCATGACAATGAATTTAAATTTTCATATCAATCAAATTTTGCATTTCAATTCGATCTTCTTTTATTTCTGGTTCAGGTTGTCGTCGTGGTATTGCCATTAATATAAATCGAGAGCATGAAAGACGAATATTTTCAGGAGCAGCGCCTTGAATATAACATACTAATCCTGCTGCAATAATAAGTGGTAACGAATAAGAGGTTGTCATATACAATAACGCACTTTTAAAAACACCATAAGAAAGACGAGATAAATGTCGTGCTGCAAATTCATATTTATTTTCTTTCAATTCAACAGTGGGTTTGCTCATTCCAGTCAGTTGCTTAGCGTCTTCAAAAACTTGGCGACTACCGAACATATTCATAGGTAATGAAAGAAGTGTGAAAAATATAGCAAAAGAAATTGCAGCGGAATCGGGTAGCGTGAATGCAACTTTTGTAATGAATTGAAAAAAAGCAGCTGAATTGTTTATGGTACTATATCCGAAAAAAATAGCTGGAATTAAAAATGGAATTGTATAAATTATTTCTTTCAAAATATCTAAGCAACTTAAAGATCGAAAATTGTAATAAAGACGATTTATATTTGCCATTTCTAAAATAGATTTGAGACCGATATCAATCAAAAGAAGAAAAGTTGCTGCTGAAGATGTTATTAGATGATCAATCGCGTCAGAATTTTTTATAAAAGTTGATAATGTAAATACAAATGGTAAGCCATGTAGATTCAGCAATATGAAAAAAAATATCGACGTAAGAGAAATTGAAAAATTTCGACCACGTAAATTAATCCGAATATTTCGAGCAGGTATTCCTTCGTGATAGTAATAGCTGCTTTCATTTAATAATCGGTAGACAGTATAAAAATATCCTGGTGTCGTCAATGCTAATAATGCTGTGGCAAGAAAAGAATGATTTGTTTTTTCCGAAGTGAAAGTGAGAGGGGTAAATGCAGAAAGAGCAGTGGTAATGTAGATAAGGCCACAAATAAGCCTAGTAAAAGGTAGTCGACAGCCTTGAAAGCTATTCATTCTGTTACGATCAAAAGGATTATAAGGAAAAAAAGAAAGTGGAGTCGTTGCAGGCGCTTGAATTATTTTTTCGATAGGAAGTTCTTCTTCAAGTATTTCCATAACAGAAAAAGATCGAAGATTTTGTTTTTTTGATTCATCGTAAAGACGAGTAACTTTTTTGCGAGTGAATATCGTGCACTGACTCGTTTTAAACTTGCAATAATTTTTTCATCTTCACTCTCATTTCTTGCAAGTGCCACATTATTAATTAAAGGTGCTTCTTCATCTTCTTTTTCTTCATTTGAAATTTTAAATATCCAACCTTCAGGATAAGAATGCACTCGTTGTAAGAAACGTTGTATTTCAGGAGCAGATTGAATCCAAAAGTGAATATTTGCTTGAGTCACTCCTAATTGTTGAAAATGATTATTTTCTGTCAGTCTAAGCAAATCATTTTTTTCTTCCAATCGAGTCATTAAATAAGGATTTTTAAGACTAGCGGGTTCTGTCAGTAATCGTATATGACGTAAACTAGAATAATATGAAAAAATAATCGGTAAAAGGTCTCGATGAAAATGAGTTTGAAAATAAGAAGGTAAAGCATTTCGAAATTTTTGAAAACTTTCGTTATTGTGGTTCTGCATAGAATTTCCTCCATGCGTGAAAGAAGGAAGATGCATTATAGAGAAGTAATATTAAGGAAACCTTAAGTGAATTTAATTTTTAATAAAAATTTTTCTAGCTTATTACTTGGTAGCTGATACAATTTTCCACTTTTCGTGTTCAAACTTTCATATCAATCAAAGGTTGCATTTCAATTCGATGTTCTTTTACGTCTGCTGCTGCAGGTTGCGGGCGCGGTTTGATTGCGAGTAATGCATGACGACTTGCGGAAAGACGAAGTGCTTCAGGAAATGCGCCTTGAATATAAAATACTAATCCTGCTGTGATAATAAGTGGTAATGAGTAAGACGTTGTCATGTATAACAAGGTTGCTTTAAATGCACCATAAGCCAAACGTGTTAAATGACGCCCTGTAAATTCACCAGGATATTCTTGTAATTCAACAGCAGGTTTTTTTATTCCAAAAAGTTGTTTCGCTTCTTCAAAAACATGACTACTTGCAAGTGCATTCATGGGCAGTGAAAACAAGCTAAAAACAAGCGTTAAAGTAAGTGCAACAGGCATTCCCATATTAAAAAATGATTGGAAGAATCCAATAGAATCATTCAATGTTGCAGCTGAAAAAATAATTAAAGGTATTAAAAAAGGAAGTGTAGAAAGATATTGTTTTAATTTATTTGAATCGTTTGGAAGATTTAAAAAAGCATGAAGGCTTGTTATCGTGATGACAGATTCAAGCATATTAATGAAAAAAGGATAAAGTAATGGAGGAGGTAATTCGTGATTGCTTAATCCGTAAAATAATCCTACAAGAGAAAATATGGACAGCCCCAAATAATTAAGTGATGTTAATGCAAAATAACTACCACGAAATTGTTCACCACGCATCTGATGACAATGAAAGTAATAATTTGTTTCCCACATGAAACGAAAGAAGGCAGGAAGATATCCTACGAAACCAAATGCGATTAAAAAACAAAAACTAAGCCCCGCATCAAACTCATGAATATTATTTTTTTTCAATGCAATATAAAAAGGGTAAAGTAAACTGAGCGCAGTATTTAAAAGATATCCGATTCGGTAAAAATAATATTTGTAAAGATTGCAGTGATCTCTTTCATGATCTGACTGATCTCCTGCATAAAATAAAATAGGAGGATATGCAGGCACGCGAACTGTTCCATTCAAAGGAAATTCTTCTTCTAAAATATCGATCATTGAAACAGATTCTTTATTATTTCTTTTTGCTTCATCGACTAATTGAACTACTTTGTTTGCAATGGGGTGATGAGTCGGTTCCCAATTGCGTTCAGCAATTGTTCCGAGTTCTGTAATCAGTTTTTCATCAGAAGTATTTGTATTTCTTTCGAATGCTTCATCATTTAGAAGTAACGCACTTTTTTCATCATGCGATTTTTTTTCGTCTGATTTTTTTTGTGGAATAGTAAGTTCCCATTTTCGTTGTTGAAGAAGATTGTTTACAACCTTAGGATAAGGAAACGGAACAACGTATGCATCAATACGTGCTCCATAATTTGATTCAGGAATTCCATATTTTCTTAATAATCTATTGTCTGCCGCATATGTTACATCATCCAATTCTTCTAAACGGTGTTTTGAAAAATAAGAACCACGAACAATGACAGGTTTTTTGGGTAATTGTATGCGTTCTAAATCCCATTGATATAAATAAATAATCGGCCAAAGATCTTTTGGAAAATTTTCGTGAAAATAAATCGGCAATGCATTTTTAAATTTTGCAAAACTTTTTTCACTTCCAGGAAGAATTTGAGAATCAGATTTCTTTTTAGGTGTGGCAGCTGTTTGCATGTGTTTTCTCGGGTATTTTTCAGAGATTATACAGAAATTAGCTTAAGGAAATATTAAGAACGGATCCGAGCCGCGCGCGTCAGCAAGCGTGTATGTTCTAAATAACTTCTCAGTGATTAAGAGTTTGTACACGCTTGCTTACGCGCGCGGCTCGGTTATCCAAGCGCCGGAATTAAGCCGATTAACCCTTCAGATAACATGCCAGCAGCAACAGACATAATGACCATCCCCATAATCCGCGTAATCACTTTAATCGCAGAAGCCCCCACAAATCGTGCAATTGGCTGCGCGAAATAAAGCAATAATCCCATGCTTAATGCAAGCCCCAAACAAATAGAAGACAAACATAATTTTTGTGCGGTGCTAGAAAAATCATTCACCGTAATAATCATGGTGCTAATGGCTCCCGGCCCGATAATTAAAGGAAGCGCAACAGGGACCACTGCAATCGATTCACTTTCACGTGCAGCTGCATTGTCATCAGACGAATGGTTCACAGAACTTTCTTGCGATTGCAACATAGACAATCCCATCAGCAATAAAATAATTCCACCTGCAAATCGAAAAGAAGATAAAGAAATTCCCAGTAAATCAAGCAAACGTTCACCCGTCCACAAAGTGAGGAACATGATAATAATCATGGCGAGGGAGGCATGCAGTGCAATGATGCGTTGTCGTTTGTAGGCAAAGCCTTTTGTTAGCTGTAAAAAAATTGAAAGTGAACCGAGGGGGTTCATCATGACAATCATTTCGACAAGAAATTTTGTAATATTTGCAGAATTCATATTAAACTCTCGTTCTTAAATTTTTGCGTGGAATAATAATAGCGAAAGAAAATAATAATTGCTATGTTATGCAGCCTAAGAAGGAGAAAAAAATGCGTAAAAATTTTAATTTCAGTGCGGGCCCCGCAGTATTACCTGAAGAAGTTTTATTGCAAGCACAAAAAGAAATGCTGGATTGGAATGGCACGGGCGTTTCGATTATGGAATTGGGTCATCGTGGTTCTGAATTTAAGACGATTGTAGAAGAATCAGAAGCCAATCTTCGTGAATTAATGAATATTCCAAAAAATTATCGCGTACTTTTTATTTCAGGCGGTGCAACGCATCAGTTTTCAATGGTGCCTTTGAATTTATATTCAGCAAAAAAAGAAGCCGATTATATTGAAACCGGTGTGTGGTCGAAAAAAGCCGCAGCGGAAGCAAAACATTTTGGTGAAGTCAATGTTGCAGCGGAAGTCATCAAAGAAAATGGATTGTTTACTGTTCCGCCTCAATCAAAATGGTCTTTAAATCCGAATGCAGATTATGTGCATTACACACCGAATGAAACAGTTGAAGGAATCGAATTTCAATGGGTGCCGCAAACAGGAAAAGTTCCTTTGGTTGCTGACATGACTTCATTTATTTTGTCGCGGCCTGTGGATGTGAATCAATTTGGAATTATTTATGCGGGTGCGCAAAAAAATATGGGACAAGCGGGAATCAGTGTTGTGATTATTCGCGACGATTTAATTAAAGATCCAATACCTGGAACACCGATACTGTATTCCTATCAAATCACAGCAGAACATCATTCACTTTATAACACGCCACCAACATATTCGTGGTACATCTTAAATTTAGTGTTGCGATGGATGAAACAAAATGGTGGTGTGAAAAAATTTGCAGAAAGAAATGAACGCCGCGCGATGAAATTGTATCAAATCATCGATAAAAGTAAGGGTTTTTATTTGAATACCGTGCATCCTGATTATCGTTCGTGGATGAATGTAGTTTTTAATTTAGAAACACCAGAGCTCACGCAATTATTTTTAGATGAAGCAAAAAAAATCGGATTGAAATATTTAAAAGGACATCGATTAGTCGGTGGGGTGCGTGCGAGTCTTTATAATGCGATGCCGGATGAGGGTGTGAATCAATTGGCAGAATTTATGGAAGAGTTTGCGAAGCGTTATTGATGTTTTTGTTTATATAACGCCAATCGCATTTCCTTCCGTTTCACCGCATCATTATAACGACGCTGCTGTGTTTCATTTTCCATCGTGAGCGGTCGCACAGGAGTAGGTTTTCCATTCTCATCTAACGCGACCATTGTAAAATAACAGCTAATCGCATGACGTTTTCCCTGTGTAATTAAATTTTCAGCAACAACACGAATACCGATTTCCATCGATGTTTTCCCCACATAATTCACAGAGGCATAAAATGAAACGAGTTCACCCACATGAATCGGTTCCTTGAAAAAGACTTGATCTACAGATAAAGTAACGACGTATTTTCCTGAGTAACGCGCGGCACACGCATACGCCACATTATCCAAGAGCTTTAATAAATTTCCACCGTGAACATTTCCGTAATAATTAATCATGTCGGGTGACATCATTTCAGAAATAATCAATGTGCGGTGATCGTCGTCGTGTTCGCTCATGATTTTTTCTCTTGAGAAGGTTGAAAAAGAGTATCGACTTTTGCAGCGCAAATAAAATCATTATCAGAAAGTCCATCAATCGCATGCGTGGTATAACGCACGAGGCAATGATTGAAACCGACTTCAAGATCAGGATGATGATTTTCATAATGTGCCATCCATGCAATCGCATTTACAAATGCCATGGTTTGATAATAATTTTTAAAACGGAAATCACGAAAAATTTGTTTTTGATCTGAAGTGGTTTTCCATTCGGTATTGATTTGTTTTAACGAGTATTGAATTTGCTCGGGTGTTTTGGGTCTTGTACCACCTTCGCAAGGTAAGCAATGTTTTTTTTCTAATGTATCCATTAATTTTCCCCCTTAATATTTAAGCATTATATAGGATAAAAAATGAAAACTTCTAGCACTGGTTTTAGTTTTATTGAATGTTTGATCAGTTTATTGTTGCTCTCGACGATGTTGTATGAATTTCAAATGATGAAATTTGCTTCGTTTCAGCAAAAAACAATGCATCACGTGAGTAAAGCCAAATGAAAGGCAGTACGCTTGTTGAGTTACTCATTTCGATGATCATCGGAATTTTAATTATTTTTTGCATCACAAAATTATATGCAGAATGGCATGATGATTTTCGATTGCTGCAAGCAAAAAACAAATTGCATGAAAATGCACGAATGGTTTCGTCTCTTTTAACACAACATATTTTATCTGCGGGTTATATTGGTTGCCCGCGATTGACTGAAAAATTTTCATCTTTTATTACGCCTGATAATAAAATTATGGGTGGACAAAAAAATGGATTTGATTTTATTTCAATTCGCAGAATGAATCCTGCAACCGTATTAAGTGAAACGGTTAAAAATAATTTTTTAATGGTGTCGCCGCCTTTATTACTTTCTCGCGTGAAAGAAAATCATTTATGGATTTCGGATTGCAAAAGTGCAGAAGATTTTATTTCTAATCATTTTTCAAATCAAAAAGAAAACCAACAAAAAATTGATGTGAAAGGTGAATTAAAAAATGCATATGAAAATTATGCAGAAGTAGGTGAGTTTGAAATGAATTCTTTTTATGTTGAAAAATCAAATCGTGTTCGTCGTGACGGTTCCGCTATTTTTTCATTATTTATGCAAAGCGGGAGCGCTCGTGGCGAAGAAATTGCAGAAGGTGTGGAATCATTTGATATTCGCTATCGATTAAATAACTCGGAAGAAAAATCCGCGCAGGAAATTATTGATTGGTCATCCGTGAGTGCGGTGGTTATTTCATTGGAATTATCGTCAGTAGAAGTTTTTAAAAATCCATTAAAAGAAAAAATCGAATTAGATTTGAGTTTAAAAAATTAATAAAAGGAAAATAATATGAAAAATTTAGGCATTGTTTTATTTACGACGCTGGTTTTTTTAATGATATTAATGTTATTGGGACTCGCGATGGCAGAAAGCAGTTTGATGGAATCGCGCATGAGTTTAAAACAGCTGAGATGGCAGCAAGCATTTGATGCTGCAGAAATAGGATTAAAATCGATCGAAGAAAAAATAAATCTTTCATCAGAATGTGTCATTCCAATCACATCGTCAGCGGCATTATTGCTACAAGCATTATCGTGGTGGCAAGCCTCAGAAAGCTGCACAGGAAAAATAAATCAATTTCAATATTACTATGTGATTGAATCATTAGGAGTTGATACGTGTGCATCATTTGAAAATTTAAAAAATAAAGTGGCTGATTATTTTCGTATTACATTATTACTCGTGCCAGAGAAATCTGAAAATTTGCAAGTGATGGTGCAGAGCACAACTGTGGAACCAGTGGAAACAAAAATCATTTGTGATCGGTCGACGCGTGTTGTGATGTTGGGAAGGCAATCGTGGAGGATGTTATGAAAATTAAATAGAAAGTAATCGATGCAACTGACCTATCAAATAAAACGGTAATGAAATAAGTTCGTAATCATTTAAATCACCTATCGTTGTTTTTGATTTGATGTGATCGCGTTGAATAGGTCCTGCATAAAAACGAATTGCAAGTTTCCAGGGTTTTTCACTCATAAATTGATGTAATGATTTTAATTTCCCTTCCAATGGGGGAGGCAGTCGTGGAGGATGTTGTAACTATGTATTGGGGGAAGTGTTAAAATATACATGTATATTTTAACGGTTGGTGTAAAAATATAAAGGTATATTTTAACGGGTAGTGCAAAAACATAAAGATATCAGGGTAGTCACACAAGGTTTGGATTGTATTCAGAGTTAAAATAAGCCTGTACGTTAAATCACGAATTTTGTCTAATGCAAATTGCGAAGCGATTCCGAGCCGCGCGCGTAAGCAAGCGTGTACGCTCTAAATAACTTCTCGGTAATAGAAAATTTGTACACGCTTGGCTTAGCGCGCGGCTCGGAATCGTACTCAAAAGTTAATCAGTTATTTCTAAACCATAAATTATTAAAAAACCCTAGGAATTAAAAATGAAAAAATATCTTGAGCATCCACTCGCTTATTTCATTACATTTACTTGTTATGGAACATGGCTGCATGGTACAGAAAAAGCCTCTGTTGATCGCAAGCATAATATTCCCCAAACCGAATTTTTATTTGAAAATAAAATTCGAGAAAAAAGTGTAAAACAACGCATGGCAGAAACTTCCTATCTTTTGGATAAAACACACCGAGAAATTGTTCTTGATGCAATTAAGGAAGTATGTGTTCATGATAAATGGGTTTTGTTAGCGGCACATGTTAGAACAAATCATGTGCATTTGGTTCTGCATACAATAAAAAAACCAGAATACGTAATGAATAAAATTAAAGCGTATGCTTCTCGTTGCTTAAATGAATCACAAATAGATAACGGTAGATCACAACGTTGGACACGTCATGGAAGTACAAGATATTTATGGAATGAATGTGAAGTAGAAGCCACTATTCGTTATGTGGTTCATGAGCAAGGAAAACCCATGGCGGTTTTTGAAAATATAAAACGTTCGTTTGAAATTATGTATACATCCAAATTGTGACGTGACTCGGAAATTTTTAGTACGATTCCGAGCCGCGCGCTAAGCCAAGCGTGTACAAATTTTTAATTACCGAGAAGTTATTTAGAGCATACACGCTTGCTGACGCGCGCGGCTCGGAATCGCTTCGCAATTGGTTTTTATAAGATAATTTCGGTCCACTCAGTGCTGAGTGGAAAATACAATCCCAATTTTATTTCACGCGCATCAAACGCACGCATCGCATGATGGTATTGCATCAACTGCATTTTATATTTTTCCAAATCATTTTTTTCTAATAATGAATTCTTGTAATCAATAATCCACCGCACATTATTTTCATCCACAAATGTTCTATCTAAAATGAATGAATGAATTTTTCCATTGATGATAGCCGTCAGAGGATATTCCGATTGCGCTTCACGCTGTGGCGATAAAATCCACTGACCCCGCGTATCATTTAACGTATTTTGAATTGCGCGATGAATAGTCGTGACGGCATCAGGAATAGCTGCATCCATCATTCCTAATTGAATCAGTCGTGTTTTTAAATACGCAGATATTTTTTCTAACGAAAGTTTTTTAAACCATTCTATTCCTGATAACGAAATCTGCTGTAATAATGAATGAATCATGATCCCAATATATTTGGGATGATGTTCCGATAATTTAAAGCTAGGGTTTTTATCATGCGGATTTGCTTGTTCATGCAAATTCATTTCTGTGACTGGATTTTTCCAGCTGGATTTTAATCGTTTAATTGCTTTTTCTGTTTCAGGTAAAGAGACAGAAATTGTGTCAGATTTTTTTCTCAATAAATTTTCTTTCGAAATGGCGCACCACAATGCTGCAAGCAAACTATTTCCCGCAGGTAATTTTATTTTTTCATCTTCTGCTTCTACGTTGAAAAATAAATGTAAACTTTTTTTCGCGCGTGTTGCTGCAACATATAACAAACGTGCGACTTCAAAATCAGATTTCATATTTTTCTGATATTTTATGTAATTATAAATTGAATCGGGTTTTTCATCAGCTGCAAAAATGGGTGCTAATAATAAAGTATTATTGGGATGTGCGATCCATAACAATAATTGTTTTTGATCATAAGGTGATTTTTTTTCTAAATGCGGTAGTAATACATGATCGAATTCCAAACCTTTTGCATTATGAATTGTCATGATTTGCACGCACTGTTCGGAATGATTTTTTGCTTTTGCAAAGAGTCGGTGAATGGATTCTTCTAAATGTGAAAGTGAAATCATTTCTCCATTCGATGTTAATTTCTCAATGAGTTGTAAATAGGCGTGCACATCCTCTAAATCAGAGGGTTGTTCTAATGTGGCAGGGCCACCTAATAATAACCATGTACTTTCAATCCAGTCACGTGGTGAATATCGAAAACGTTCTGCACATTTTGCATTTAATATCGGTAAAATAGCATGTAATCGCTTCCTTCCATTTGCACTGAGTTCTTCGTGTACTTTTTCAGAATTGATTCGTTCAATGATTAATGCGTGCGGATCTTTTCCTGCAATGTGAAATAAATCATCGAGTGTTAATCCACACCACGGTGCACGCAAAATCGTTAACCATGCAATTCGATCGGCAGGAGAAAAAAGTGCGCGTGTTAATGCCAAAATATCTTGAATCGCAGGGCGTGATTCTAATTGATCAATATCAATGGCTTGATAAGCAATATTTAATAATTTTAATGTGGGAATAATTTTTTGAAGATGCGTTCGTCCGCGCACCAGAATCGCAATCGATTCATTTGAATTTTTTTTCTGAATAGCTTTTATTTGTGCGGCGATTGATTTTGCTTGCGTGATATCTTCTTCATTCATGAAAGTATTTAATGAAACTGTAGAATCATTTTCTTCTGGATGATGCGCAATGCTCGCAACATGTGACACGGCACCTGTTGCAATATCATCTGTTTTAGGAAAAATTATTTTAAAATGTTCATTCACCCAGTTAACAATCGCGGGTGTCGATCGAAAATTAACAGCTAATGTAATCGGTTCTAATTTGATTGCACCTATTCCATTTTTTTTCGCGCGAATAAAAAGTCCGACTTCTGCTTCACGAAAACGATAAATCGATTGCATTGGATCACCGACTAAAAATAGAGTGCGATGATGTGTGTTGTCCCACTCAGCAATTAATTTTTCAATTAAACGAAATTGTGAATGAGAGGTATCTTGAAATTCATCGACTAAAATATGTTTAATTTGATAATCGAGTGCGAGTGCTAAATCGGTTGGAAATTCTGCTGTACCGAGTGCAGTTAATGCCGCTTGTGCATTTTCAATATAATCAATTTTCCCATGTGTTTGAAAAACTAATTTGAGTTGTGCGACAGCGAGTCGTAATACTTGATGAAGTGCATTTAATGTTTGCCATTGAGGTTCTTGATAGATGAGTGCAGGGGCATGTTGCATTTCAGTGAGTACGTGTTTGATATTTTCTTTCGCACTGATGTGATCAATTAATTTTAATATGCGTTCTTTCATTTCGGAAAATATTTTTTTCTCTTCTTCATTTTGTGATTCAGAAGGAAAGCCTTCTGTTTTTGTGAATTTTTTTCGCCAGCTGGAATCTTTTGTCAGCAATAAATTCGCAATGGCGCAGGGCGTGTTTTCCACTTTCGCGTAATTCATTAATAATTTTAATTCACTGAAATATTCATTTGGGAAAGTGCGATAAAAATTAGAAAGCATTTCTGCATTCACATTTTTCAAATGCGACTCTAATAAT
Source organism: Gammaproteobacteria bacterium (assembly GCA_013287845.1). GTDB lineage: Bacteria > Pseudomonadota > Gammaproteobacteria > DSM-16500 > DSM-16500 > JABDDA01. The sequence goes on along the minus strand of JABDDA010000010.1, from coordinate 11,981 downwards.
TCACGTAATTCAAATTCAGGATTGTCACACGCAAGATACGGTAACCATTGATCGCGTTTTTCTAGCATCGAAATTAATAATGATTCAACTTGATTTAAATCATTATCTAAATGCAATAACAGCTGTGCAATTGCATTCGACCACGGAAGATTTTCTTCTAAATGCGATAATAATTCTTGTATAGCTTGACGATAAAGCGGTTGAGGGTAATCGGTAATATCCGGTGTTGCACCAAATTGCGATAAAATCGGTAGCTGTTTTGTCAGTGTCGAATTAAATGAATCCATGGTTTGTAATCGCAATCGATTGGGATTGCTCAAGAGTGACCATATTAATTTTTGATCGCGCGCTAAAACATTTTTTGCTAATTGCCACGTTAATTTTTCATGTGCGGATTCAGGTTCAGATGAATGTTCTGCAATTTGGAGCGCGTTAATAATTCTTGCGCGCATTTCATTCGCTGATTTTTTTGTGAAGGTAATCGCAAGAATTTCTTCGGGTGAATTCACATACGATAATAATTTTAAAAATCGTTGCGTCAGTAATTCTGTTTTTCCTGATCCCGCAGGTGCTTGCACAATGAATGATTTATGCGGATCCAGTGCTTTGATGCGCTCATTCGCATCAGGAATGTTATTCAATTTCATATTCATAATTTTCATCTACCACTTCATAAATTCGACATAACGAATGAAGATGACAATGACGACATGTTTCATTCGGCTGCTTAGGATGCACGCTTGCTTTTCCTTTGCAAAACGCATGCGCTAAATTTTCTAATGTTTTTTTCCACGCGGTTAATTGTTCTGACCATGAAGTCGCAGTGGTATACTTCACGTCAGATAATAATTTAACAGAAGAGAGTGCTAAATTATTTTGACTGACACCCATCAATTGCATTTTTTCCGCAGAAATTTGCGCGAAAACAATCCCCGCTGTTTTTTCTGGATGAACAATAGAATACAAAGGAAGTTGTGGTTCTTCAGGACGTTCTGTAAACCAATATTTAATATTATTTTGTTTTCCTGATTTGTAATCGATAATCAATTGGCTGCCATCAGGAAAAGCATCAATACGATCAATGCGTAAGGTAATTGGAATGTTCGCAACGGTTGCTTTCGTTTCTTTTTCACGCGCAATCACTTCAAACGGTGGACGTGATTTTTCATATTCCAGCCAACGCAAGACTAATTTTTCTAATCGTTGTGATTCTAGCAATAAATAACGCGACATTTTTCCAAAAGGTGCAAGTGCAGCAGAAACGCTTTCTTGCACGAGTGAAATTAATTCTGATTCAGAATAGCTGCATAATGTTTTGTGATTTTTTAATTTCGCCCAAATGAGTTGTAATGTTTCATGCAAGAGTGTGCCGCGTTCTGTTGCTTTTAATCCTAATTGAGGTGATTCAATGGCTTTTGCATGTAAACGTAATTCTGAAAATGATTTAAATGGACAGGCGGCTTGTAATTTAAAAATAGAAGTTCCGCCTCTTATTTTTTCATTCGATTGAATCGGTGGTCCATTTTCATCTTTCAATAATTCAATTTGTTTTGTGTCATAAATATTTTTTTCAGGTGAAGTGAATTCTGCGAGTGAAAGTTTTTCTAATGTGATATCAGGAATGTCGTGAATCAATGCGCTCGGGCGCAATGGGGTGTCAGCAGTTTGCTGCGCATAGCTAAAAAACACTTGTTTTGCGGTGTTTTTTAGCTGATTTAATAATTCACGGCAGTAATGCAATTCACGATCGCTCGACGCATGCGGCATGTTTAATTTTTTTTGTAAGTGCAGGGGAATAAAGGGATTGGGTTTCGGTGTGGGTGGCCATGTTTGATCATCCATTCCTGTGATCCACACAGCATCAAAATTTAATTCAGTGGCTTCTAATAATCCTAAAATTTGGATGGGCGCATCGGGTGATTGAATTTGGAAAATTGTTTTAGATGCCATGCGATTAAAATAATGCAGTGCTGTTTTATACGAAACATTCGGAAGAATTTTTTCAAGCTGAGAAAATTCATTTAATAAATCAAGAAAACGATGTACGAGTTGGTATTCTTGACTATTTAAACTGCGCTCGCCGGGCCAGCCCGCAAGGGTTAATGCTTTATTAAAAATAGCTGTCCATTCACTGATTTTTAATTGATGCGGTAATGTTTCAAAAAAATGAATGAGCTCATTGAAATGTTTTTTGAATTTTGCAGGTGCTTCGTCGTCATTTAAAATAGTTTTAAAAATAATCGTCAGGGGTTGCTGTTTCAGCGCAATGTCCCATTTGTAGCGTTGAATTTTTTCTTTTTCTGCATCACCAATAAAAGGTGTGTGTAACAGTTCGCTTATTGTTTCATGAGAAATGAATTCATCGGCGAGTGAGAGTAATTGAAATGCGCAATGAATAATGGGATAGCTGGTTAATGGTTTTCCAGCTGAAATATTAAAAGGAAATGACAGTGGATTCAGTGTGAATTTTTTTTCGTCAGAAAAAACGCGAGAAAAAACTCTGACGATATGATCGCGTTTTTTTTCTAAATTAGGAACGATGCATCCGATAGATACGTTCGAATTATTTTCGTGTAATGATTTCGCCCATTTTGCCATGGTGAGAAGTTCTGTTTCTTCATCCAGTAAATTTATTTTTTTTGTATGGGTGGATATTTTGTGTGAGGTGGGTTGAATGAGTGTGCAGCCTTGTGTTTTACACTCTGCAAATAAAAATTCTTGCTGTGGTGTTAGCTCAGTGAATCCAAATAAATAAATATTTTTAGGTAATTTTATTTTCTTTTTTTGAATAAGGTCGGTGACATATTCAATTAATGCGCTGGAATCAAGCCAATGATATTTTTGGCATCGTGTTTGAAATTGTTTCGCCCATTCTTGAAAATGCGCAGCATCTTCTGTGCTATTTAATTCAGGATGTGTGATGGGAAAACGCCATTGTTTTAAAATCACCCATGCGGATTGAATGAGTTCTGCTGTGCCTGAAACTTGTAATAAATGTTCTGCTTGTGCGGATTGACGAATGATTTCTTCCCACAAAATTATTTCTTGTGTGGGCGTTAAAATAAAGGGAAGTGTTTCGATATTTTCATTTGCATAATTTTGAAAGCAACGTTGTATCCAACTTGAAAAGGGAAGTGCGTCGAGTGATGACCAGCAAGAAATATTTTTTTCGTGTTGTAACCGATTATATTTTTTTATCGCGTGTGCAGATAAACGGCGATTGGGTGTTAGCACAATAGAGTGGGGAGTAATTTGTGTAAGAAAATCCATGATGTGGGTTGTGCCTATTAAAATTTTGGAAATTTTACGTCAAATTGCAAACCTATTCCACTTTTCGGAGTGCTGAGAGAAATTTCCGCATGATGTAATTCTGCAATTTGACTGACAATGGCAAGACCCAATCCACTTCCTGGTGCAGCAGTGCCTAAAATACGGAAGAAACGTTCAAATACACGGTCGCGTAATTCCACAGGAATTCCAGGGCCACTGTCTGTTACGCGAAATACAACAAATCGATTCATTGTAAAAATGTCTACTTTTACTTCACCATTTTGAAGTGTGTAGCGAATCGCATTATCGACAATGTTTCGAATTAAAATACCTAACGCAATATCATTTCCTAAAATAATAGGATGTGAAGGCGGAGGAGCCAGTTCGATTTCAATATTTTTTTCTAATGCAACGGGAACAAGATACGCAATAATTTCTGTTGCGAGTTTGTGTAAATCAAGTGGTTTAATATCATTGAGTGCTTCTTCTTGTCCTAATCGACTGAGCGTTAATAATTGTGTGACCACGTGAGAACTTCTATCAACACCTTGCACCACTTTCATCAATGCATTATTTCTATCGTGTTCTGCTTCTGATTTTAATGCGACTTGCGCTTGTGTTTTTAATGCAGCAAGAGGTGTGCGTAATTCATGCGCGGCATCGGATGCAAATCGTCGGTTACGTTCGAATGCTAATTTTAATCGAATAAAAAGTTGATTGAGCTCGACAACGAGCGGTTTTATTTCAATAGGAATATTTTCTGCATCCACCGGTTCAAGATAAGTAGATGCGCGATTTGAAATTTCATTTGTGACGCGTGTGATAGAACGCAATGCAATTCCAACAATTAACCACACTAATAATCCAAAAATGGGATATGTTATTAACAAAGTATACGCATTATTTTTAGTAATTTGGTCTGTTAATTTATTTCTTAATTCATAAATTTCTGCGACGATAATTTTATCGTGTGTTTTTGTATCGTGTGTTGCAAAAATCCGCCAATCATTTCCATCAATCACAATATCACTAAATCCAATCGGCGCAGCTTGTAATGACGTATGTGGACTGCGTGTTGATTGAAAAATGAGTTTTCCAGTGTTATCCCAAATTTGAAAAATTAAATGTGAAGAAAAAGAGCGTGGTGAATGCTGTAAATATTCAATCGCATCTTCACGATCAAAAATATTTTTATTCGTAGAGTGACTGAGCACTTGAACAAAGGAAGCAAATTTGACGAGTTGTTCATCGAGATAAGGTTGTATCACTTGTTTATCGAGAAGGTAATTACCAATCGCTGTAATAGAAGAAGCGACAGTGACGGTTACAAGCAAACTGATTAATAAAAAATGCCGTATCGATCGAATCATTTTTCTTCTTCTTCATCTTTGTCTATCATGTAACCAATCCCACGAATGGTGCGAATAAAATCTTGTCCGAATTTTTTTCTTAAATTGTGAATGTGGACTTCGAGTGCATTGCTATCAACATCTTCTCCCCAACCATATAGTGATTGTGTGAGATGATCACGTGAAATCACGCGGCCTGTGTTTTCTAATAATTTTTGTAATAATGCAAATTCACGTCTCGAAACACCAATGGGTTCACCGTTGACAGAAACAGTATGAGAAGCAGGATCTAATTTAATACGTTCGTGTGCTAACACAGGTTCTGCACGTGTTGATGAACGTCTTTGTAATGCGCGCAAACGTGCGCACAATTCATCAAGATCAAAAGGTTTAATTAAATAATCATCTGCGCCGCTGTCTAGTCCTTTCACGCGATCTTCAGTTGATTCGCGCGCTGTTAAAATAATCACAGGAATAATAGAACCTCGTGCACGTAAATTTTGTAAAACAGAAATGCCAGAAAGTTTGGGTAAACCCAAATCGAGTACCACGATATCAAAATTTTCTGTTTTTAATGCTTGATCAGCAGAGATCCCATCTTTGAGCCAATCCACTGCGTAGCCATATTGAATCAGTCCATTGCATAAACCATCTCCTAAGAGTTCATCGTCTTCTACGAGTAAGATACGCATAACGTCTCCTTAAGATGAGATGCCAATGTAGCTGTTTTATAATTACTTTTCAATTTTTAGTCTCATCCTAATATTATAGTAGATATTGAGTCGATTGGATGTGAGTAAAATAGTAGTCTTTTCAGCTATTTTTTTGCAAGTGCGGGTGGGATAGGGAGTTCTCTTTTTACAGTTTCCATATCGCGATAACTATGTGATGTTTTCGGTGTTTTAAATATTTTTCCCATCACACGAGCGGTTGAAAGCATTTCGTTTTGTAACAAAGTTAATTGATTGAATAAATAACCGAATGTAAGCATGTTTGAATTATATTTTTTTTGTATTGTTTCGATGGTTTGTTCTATTTTTTTAATTCGTGTATTTGCAATCTCATTTTTTCCTTCGTATTTTTTTCTTAATCGTTCGATGTCATCTTGCAATGCATGGGTGACTTCATCAAATGTTTTGATTCGTAAATGCATTTGTTCCATGTGTTTTCTGATTCTTGATTCGAAATTAAAATCATAAACTATGCAGGAAACAAAATTTGAATTTAATAATTGTTTGTCGTGAGGAGTCGGTTGAGTCATGGTGAGATAAGCATAAGCGAATATTTGATTAGAAAAATTTCTTTTTTCAATATTGGGAATAGCATATGCAGCTAATTGCGCGCCACTCAATGTGTTGTTTTCTGCATTTACAATGAATTTTGTTTGGACTTGAATTCTTTGTTTTTCAAGTTGAACTCGCAGTTGAATTAATTCAATAGGGTCAATATCTCTACTAGGACAAACTACAATGATTTCATCAAAGTGTTGCATCATGTCTGTTAATCTATCTTTACATCGCTCATCGCCTTCTAAAAATTCTTCTGCATTTAAAAAAGCAATTTTTTTAAATTTAGAAGGTGCGCTAATAAAATTATGGCTGATGGTTTCGAAAAAAGTGATTGCGTCTTCTACTGAACCTCTTTCATCAGGATTAGTTTTTGTCATGCGTTTTAAATAATGAAGGACTTGAAGTCGTATATGAGGGCCGATGATGGTCAGGTTGTGTTTATACTCGTTATCTTTTTCATCGAGTAATTGCATGTCGGAATGATGTAAAATATTTCGTATTTTTGGATTTTCAATTTTAGATAATTGCGCTTCAGTCCACGGAACAAATTTAACAAGACCTAATAGCTGTGCAAATGTCATTCCTAATGAATAGACATCACCTGAGGTGCTCACTTCTACGCGTCGATCAGCTGTGTCTGGTAAATAAGCTTTCCCCATTATTTCTGGAGCAGTATACATAGGTGTTCCTTTAACAGAATCGACAAGACGACCTTCTGGATTTTCTTCTGCAGCACCCCAATCAATAAGTTTTAATATTTTTGTTAATAAATTATAAATAATATTTTGGGGTTTAATATCACAGTGAATAATCCCATTTTGATGACAATAAGAAACAGCGTGTAATGTTTTTCTGATGATGTCTAAGCAAGTGGCGAAATCAAGATCTTGTTTTTCTAATAAGGTTAAGAGATCTTTTCCTCGTGCGTATTCTTTTATGATAATGGTTTGTTCATAAGGGGTTTCTTTTGTGTCTGTTTTATTATCTTTTACATCTTTATTGTCTTTTACAGCGCTTTTTTGAGCGACATCGATTTTATTTTCTTTAGGAACTTTTATTCGAGTTAATGTTCCAACAAAATCACCAAAAAATTTATGCAGTTTAATTTCATTTTTAGCGGAGCGAGATTTTTTTTGTAATTTTCCTGAATACCATCTTCCTGAATCTAAATCATGAAATATTCTGACACTACCAAATCCACCTTTGCCAATTTTTCCAGTAAATACGGCGAAATATCTTTTTACTTTTCTGTCATCTTCAAATACAGCAATGCTGTAAGGAGACTGAATTGTTTTTTCATCAGAAGGAAGAAGTGATTTTTTATGTTTATCAATCGTTGTGTATGTTTTTTTTATTTGAGCAATTTTTTCATCTGTGAAAAGTTTTCCATTGCGTTCTAAAAGTTGTATATCTACTTCGGGTGGAGGGGATTCATAATCGATTTCTAAAACGATAGGTGCAACAGAATAATTTTCAGCAGGTTGTTTAACGTCTGCTGTTGCGAGTGTTATCTGTACTGCTGCTGTTGTTCCTTCCTTAGGAGGATGGCGTGCGCCGCTCATAACATTCCCCCGCGTTTTCGCGTGTTTATATTTTAAGTATAGTGTGGATAATTTAGATTGTTAGTAAGTGTAAAGGTTTAAAGAATTCAATTACTTGGGGATTAGTAATAAATGAAAGATTATAAGGATGTTCTGAAATAAATATTTTGGGATGATTTTCAATAAGAGGTGTAATTTGTTTCGCAATTTGACCGAATAAAATAAGCTGTAAATCAGGGTTTTTTTGAATTAACACATGAAGAATTTCTTTAATAAAAGGATACCATGCCGCTGCATCTTTTTTCACAGCTGTTTTTTGTAATACGAGCGATGCGTTTAATAATAAAAATCCGTGATTCAATAAATTTGTAAAAAATTCGTGATTGGTTTGAATTAAATTTTTTTTATCAATTTTTGTAATTTCAATTTGGGACATATTTTCTGGAGATAATAATTTTTCCGCGACTAATAACATTTTGAAAATATTTCTGAGTGAAGTTGCGCGGTTCACTTTTTTTGATAAGCCATCTGCAGACCAAACTTCATTGACTGCAGCATCCCAGAATGCAAATCCATTTGCAGATTGTTTTCGAGGATAAGGTGATTCGCCAAATAAAATAAATTTTACTTGATCGAAAGGAAGTGTGAAGGCATTAAAAATTTTTTCAGGACCGGGTAACCATTCATCATTTTTTGTTAGATGCAGAAGGTAATCAGGATTTATTTTATTCAGTGCGTGTAACAAAACAGCATGCCAAGAAGGATGCGCTGTTTGAATATTTAAATTGTGTGATGTCATTATTTTTCCATCAAATGGGTGTGATTACCCAGCAACAGCAGTTGCTGAAAATTGCCCTCGTGCTGGAAGGCTCGTCGTAATTTGAGACCACGTGCTGCCACCATCGGTGCTGATGATAAGTAAAGGAGCGGTAACAATAGAAGTATCTGATCCTGCTGCGATACAGATCGCACTTGTACCACTGCCTGTGCAACTGGTTGAATTGAAAGATCCATTTGTTGTAAAAGGAGTTGTATTCACCTGAGACCAATTGCTGCCACCGTTCTGACTGACGAGAAGCAAGGGAGGTGTTGTGCCTGTTAAATCTTGTCCTGCTGCAATGCAAACTGCATTTGTACCACTGCCTGTGCAGCTTGCTGCAAAAAATTGTCCGTTTGTTGTAAAGCTTGAAGTATTAATTTTAGACCAGCTGCTACCGCCATTTTGGCTGACATTAAGCAGTGGAGGTTGAACAGATCCTGCTGCTCCCGCGGCGATACAAATTGCATTTGCACCACTGCCTGTGCAACTCATTCCCAAAAATTTCCCGCCCGCAAAATTTGAAGTGTCAATCTGAGACCAGGTGCTGCCACCGTCCTGACTGACAGCAAGCAATGGAAGAGTGGTGTTATTTCCTCCTCCTGCAGCACAGATTGCAGTTCCACCACTGCCTGTGCAGCTCACTCCAGAAAAGGTTTCGTTCGTAAACGAGGTATTAATCTGAGACCAGTTGCTACCACCATCTTGACTGATCACTAATAAAGAATCGGAATGATTTGCCCCAGCTGCAATGCAGCGAGCAGTTGTACCGCTGCCTATACAGCTGATTCCGCTAAATGATCCTTTTGACACAAAACCCGAGGTGTCAACTTGAAAAAAAGAGCTACCGCCATTTTGACTGACTAAAAGTAAAGGAAGAGAACCACTATCTGCTCCTACCGCAGTGCAGATTGCATTTGCACCACTGCCTGTGCAGCCCGTTCCAAAAATGCGTGCGTTCGTAAGATCGATGGAGGTAATTTTAGTCCAGGTGCTGCCGCCATTTGTGCTTAGCGCAAGCAAAGCAGTGCTCGTAGCAATATCTTGTCCCCCTGCAGCACAGATTGCATTTGTGCCGCTGCCTGTGCAGCTTGCTCCAGCAAGACTTCCATTTGTTGTTAGACTCGTGGTAGAGGCTTTAGAAAAACTGCTGCCGCCATTCTGGCTGACTACAATTAATGGAGGTTGCGCGCCAGTCAAATCCTGCCCCGCTGCAATAAATACAGGAGGTGTACTTGGTACTGAAAAAGCAATGGTGTTAGTGAGTGGTATTCTTCCTTGATAATTGACGGAGAGCGTTTGATTGATAGACGTGTTTGCATTGCTGGAGGTCGGCGCAATCACGATTCCAATATTGCAACTCGAAACGCCAGCAGGTAATGCATTTCCACAATCATTAGAAACAGTGGTTCGAGTAATTAAATTACTAATACCGCTGACAGTGATGGGAAAACTTCGATTAGGAACATTATTAGTAATCGTATAAATAAAAGTATTTGAAGTTCCTATATTATAGCTGTTTTCCAATGCGGGCGATGAGCCTGACATTGTGACGGGAGCGATTGCAAAAGCAGAATGAACGCTGAGCAAGAAAAAGAATAAAATTATTTTTTTCATCAAAAAAATTTCCTAAATAAATTTGACAAGATAGTACATTGTTAATGATCTACTGAAAAGACAAGATCGATTGTTAAGATTCACATCTTAAGGTGTAATAGTGACTCAAAAAAAGGAACTGATCATGGATAATAATTTGTTAGAAATATTGGCGTGTCCTATTTGCAAAGGGGAATTATTACTTGATCAAGCGAATCAAGAATTGATTTGCAAGTTTGATCGAGTGGCGTTTCCGATTATTGATGAGATGCCGATTATGTTGGAATCGCGTGCGAGAAGATTGGGGCATGAGGAAGTTTAAAAAATGCGGCTTCGTTTGAGGCCGTGCAACGTTAGAAACCCTCATCCCTGACCCTTCTCCCAATATGAGAAGCGATTGGGAGAAGGGAACACATCCAACACGTGTTTTTATTCTGAGTTTTTCTTTTCCGCATAAATATCTTCACCTGCCTGCGATTTATTATTGTTATCTTGTTTATTCGTTCGATTGCGATGACGATGTTTGTTGAAACGTTTGTGATGATGTCGATGACGTCCATGAAAGCGCGGTTTTTTATTTTCATCACGTTGTTGTTCTGAATGAGTTTCTTCTGTTGCGTGTGTTGTAACAATCGGTTCAGGTGCAGCAGAAAAAGAAGGTTCAGGATGATGTGTTACCGCAGGTGTTGCGGGTAATTCCGCATTAAAATCTTTTTCGTGTGGTGCAGTGTGTTCGTGATCACGATGATGATGTTCATGGCGCTCATGTGAATGTGCTTGTTGTGAATGAGAATGTGGTGGTCTTTTTCCATAACGTCCTTTGTGATGGGGACGATGTTTTCCACGCGGCTGATGATGACGCGCAGGGGGGTATTTTTTCTGACGCGTTTCTTGTTTAGGTTCTTCTGCAGATTTTTTCTTATCGAAAATCATTCCAAATATTTTTTTCATAATACCTTCTTCCGGTTTTGGCGAAGGAGGGGGTGGTGTCGCTTGATCAATCACCATACTTTTAACGGCAGGTTCTTGATGAATTTTAGAATGTAATGATGTTTCAGGAATTTCAAATTCAGGTTGTGTCGCTAATTTATAGCTTGCTAATTTTTCATCTTTCTCAGTAAATCCTGATGCACGAATGCGTTCCACTTCATATTGTGGTGTTGTCATGTGCGGATTCGGAAGAATTAAAACATTTACTTTTTGTCGACGTTCAATTTCAGTAATCGTTTGTCGTTTTTCATTTAAAAGAAATGTTGCAATTTCAATCGGTAAAATCGCTCTCACTTGCGCAGTGTTTTCTTTCAATGCATTTTCTTCAATTAAACGAATAATAGAAAGTGCGAGTGATTCAATTCCACGGATTGCACCTTGACCTAAGCAACGTGGGCATGTGATACGACTTGATTCACCGAGTGAAGGACGCAAACGTTGTCGCGACATTTCTAATAAACCAAAACGTGAAATACGTCCGACTTGTACGCGTGCTCGATCCATCGAGAGTGCATTTCGCATTCTATCTTCTACTTCACGTTGATTACGCGCAGGTGTCATATCGATAAAATCAATTACAATTAATCCACCGATATCGCGTAAACGTAATTGACGCGCAATTTCTTCTGCCGCTTCAAGATTTGTGTTGAGTGCAGTTTCTTCGATGTCTCCACCTTTTGTTGCGCGTGATGAATTGATATCAATTGAAACGAGTGCTTCTGTGTGATCAATGACAATGGATCCACCAGAAGGGAGTCGCACTTCACGTTGAAATGCGGATTCAATTTGGCTTTCAATTTGAAAACGAGTGAAGAGTGGAGTGGGATCACGGTACTGTTTAATGCGATGAACAAAATCAGGGCGCACTAATTTAATATGATTTAAGACTTCTTCGTAAACATGTTGTTGATCAATTAAAATTTCATCAATATCTTTTCGTAAATAATCACGAATGGAACGAATGATGGCATTGCTTTCTTGATAAATTAAAAAGGGAGCGGTTTGTTGTTCAGACGCTTGTTTAATGCATCCCCAATGTCTTAATAAAATATCTAAGTCCCATTGTAATTCTTCTTGACCACGTCCACTGCCTGCAGTTCGAACAATTAACCCCATTTCATCTGGTACG
>JABDDA010000009.1 GCA_013287845.1 Gammaproteobacteria bacterium | reverse complement strand
TTAATAAAAGAATGCGCGGGTCTTCTTTTTTATCACCCGAAAATTTTCGCGTGTGATCTGAAATTAAATTGTGTAACGCTATTTTTCTCATGATTGAAGCCTCGTTTTGTGCATACTTAATTATAGCTGATTTTAGGTGGTTTGTGTATGCGTGATTTTTTTTGGGAACGTGATCATTAATTTGAATTTTTTATTTTATTTGATCATTGATACTCACGGATCGGAAATTATCAATAAACCTTTGGGTACAGATCCGAGATCCGAGCTGCGCGCTAAGCCAAGCGTGTACAACCTTTTTATTACTGAGAAATTATTTAGAGCATACACGCTTGCTGACGTGCGCGGCTCGGATCCGCTCGCAAAAACTTTTTTACTCACTTAAAAAATTTCTTCGAAAAAATTTTTCATTGCAATCCATGAACGCTTATCAGCCAATGTGTTATAGACCAATCCAAATCCAGGATCATTTGCTAAAGGATTTGTAAACGCATGCACGGCATTTCCATAAATATGCATTTGCCAATCTGCTTTTGCTTCTGTCATTTCTCTTTGAAATGCGAGTACTGCATCAGACGCTGACATAGGATCATCATTACCATGAAGTGCAAGTACTTTTGCAGAAATTGTTTTATCTTTTTGCGGAGGAGGACTGAGTAATCCATGGAAACTAACTACACCTTTTAATTCTGCGCCACTGCGTGCTAAATCCAATGCGCATAAACCACCAAAACAAAATCCAATTGCAGCAATGCGATCAACATCTACTTCATTTATTTTTTTTATCGTGTCGAATGCAGCTAACATTCTTTTTAAAAGTAATGCACGATCATCCATTAACGGTTTCATCAATTCCATTTTTTCTTCGTTTGTGTTTCCTAATTTTCCTTTTCCGAACATGTCGAGTGCGAATCCTAGGTAACCCAACTTTGCTAATTGTTCTGCTTTGTTTTCTGCAAAATTATTTCTGCCGGACCAATCGTGTGCGACTAAAACTGCGGGGCGTTTTTTGGAAATGGAATCATCGAAAAAATAACAGCCTTCGAGGACAATATTATTTTCGCGGTATTCAATTATTTTTTTTACTAGCATAGATTCTCCTTAGTTAGAATTGTTGTCATGCCAGCCGAGCGCTTTTTGCGAGAGGTGGCATCCAGTGGCTTTTTTAAAAGTCACTGGATGCCAGCTAAAAGCACGCTGGCATGACAGCTGAATATTTTTATTTTAAATATTCACTGGATGCCAGCTAAAAGCATGCTGGCATGACAAACGGTTCAATTATTTCCATCATCGAAAATTTTTCTTTTAAAACTTCCTCATCTTTTTTTAAAAATAATAATTTTAAATTCGGTCCCGCATCTTGCGTAAAGAAAACGGATAATCCTTCTGCACGCAATTCCCAAATTTTTTGCATCATGTGTAATGTTTTAGATGAGGAATAAATAATCGGAGGATGCGCATCCATCATCGTGGCATGCATGGCAATCGCATTCGATTCCGCAGTACGCCCTAACAATTCAAAATCATGTGATGCGATTGCTTCTTTCAATGAAATTAAATCATGCGAAACTTTTTCAGGCCACGCGGAATATAATTGACTCGTTTCAATTGTTCGTTGCATGGCTTCGCGCGAACTGATTTCTTTTTGCTGATCATTCACAATGCATAATCCCACACATAATTCAGGCCATTCTGCAGCTAATTTTTTTGAATAGCTATCCATTCCTGTTTCTTCTTTTCCTGCATGCCATTCAATAAATCCATGCTCGATCGAACGAGATGCGCTACCACTTCCTAATCGTGCAAGAATAGATAATTTTTCTGACGATAAATTCCATTGAAATAATTCATTAAGCGCTAATACCAACGAAGCAAATCCACATGCAGATGAAGCCAAACCTGCAGCAATTGGAATATTGCTTTTAATTTCAATATCGACATTCCATTTTTGTTTTGCACGAAATAAATTTAAAAACGAAATTAATTTTTGACTAAATTCAGAATTCAAATCGACCGCTTGATCATTTAAAAAAATCACATCGTGCGCGCGTGAATTTATTTTTAATTTAACCGCTGCACCTTTTTGATTGAGCGAAACAGATAAACTCGATGTCACAGGCAAATTTAATTCTTGATTTCGTTTTCCCCAATATTTACATAACGCAATATTCGTTGGTGCAAATGCTGTCGCTGTTTCACGCTGAGGCACATCCGATAAATTTTTCAGTAAAAAATGCACGACATCAATTTTTTTCATCGCGCACTCCGTGTAAATCAATTTGACAAGGAATCAGCGTGCCAATTTCTATCGAACGCAATTCACCTAACGCAACAGCACAATCACCTAATCCTGATCCTGAAATTTTCACACCATGCAAAGACGGTTTATTTTTTAATAACTGAACCACATCATGCAGCACTGCTGTGCTCACACCTAATTCTTCCATGTGCAGCTGCTGCTGATTCATACTATTTCCAAATTCAAAAAAATTATTTTCCTCTAACGCACGAATACCTTTTTCAGCACATCCATTAATGGCATCCAAAATATTTTTTAATTTTTTTTCGTCCGTCAAAAATTTATTTTTAACAAATGAAATGGCATCTACTGTTTTTGTTTTACTACCTGAATAAACAACAGATAACGGATAATCATAGATAAATTTTTCTGCGAAAAAATTTTTTGCTGAATACGCAACAATTCCACCTAACACACTCGCCGCCACATCCGCGCCTGAACCGATGCCTTGCACAGAACGAATAATTTCTCGTGCATCAAGAATTAATTCTTCTTGCGTGAATGAAAAAGAAATCCATTGTGAAATAGCTTTAATCAAAGCAACAGTTACAGCTGCAGAAGAACCCAATCCTAATTGATCAGAAAATTCAGACTCAATAAAAATATCACAGCCACTGCGCAATTCATTTTGAAATTTTTTTAACACAGCAAGAATAAATTGAAACGGTGAAATAATTTCAAGATCAGATAATTCTGTTTCATATTCACCTAGCGCAGAATGAATTTTAATTTTATTATCGGACCTTGCCGTTAATGTCACAAACATACGATAATTCACTGCACACGAAACAGCATATCCACCGTGCAGCACTGCATATTCACCTAACAACATTAAACTACCTGGTGCTGATGCTTTAAACGACATGCACGCCTCGTGTTTCACCCATCACAGGTAAAATTTCATAACGATAATTTTCACATAATAATTTTAATAATTCTTCTTCTTCTGTGAAAACTAAAACTACTCCGGCTGTATCACCACGCACTGCACCCGCACCACAAATTTTTGCTGCACCACTTTGTAATTCAATTTCAGAAATAAATTTTTGAATGCGTTCGGGCACCACACCAATTTTTGTTAATAAAAAATGATTTTCAGCAATCGCACGTAAAGATTCTTCCCAATGATTTTTTTGTAATGCTTGATCGAGTGCGTGTGTTGCAGAAGAAAAATCTTTTGCAATAGACGATTCTTTAAAATAAGACGCAACAGCAGAAACACACTCACCTGTTGTCGTTTCAGGTGTGCCTGTGTTCACTAAAAACATTTTCATTTGAGGAATCGCGCGCGAGAAAGTTTCACCGTCTTTCAAATAAAGACAACCACCGTGCAATGAAATGCGTAAATCTAAACCGCTTGAAAAACCATGTTGCATATTTTCCGCTTGCAATCCTAATCGAAATAAAAGATCGTGCGGCACATCCATTTCTAAATGTGCAGCAATCGCATGCATTAAACTTAAAATCGTTGCAGCTGATGAGCCCATTCCACAACCCATTGGAATATCCGATTGCAAATGAATTTTTATTCCTTGTGTTAATTTAATATTAAGCATTTCAACAAAAAGCATCAATGCAACTTGCGCTAATTCAAACGGTTTTTGTAACACATCATAAATTTTAAAATCACCTTGAATAAAACGTTCGTAATTTTTTTTCAACCGTTTTTTTAAAAGTGATAATGCAGAAAAACTCAATCGACGTTGATACGCTAAATCAGATAAATCAAATGAAACACCCGGTAAAATATGTGGCTTTGCTGTCGCAATGACATAACGATTCACTGCCATTGCAAGTGCAGGTTGTCCATACACGACAGCATGCTCGCCTGATAAAATTAATTTTCCCGGAGCAAATACTTTCATCACACACACTCATAAATTCGTTTATGATTTTCAATTCGCGCGAGTCGAAATTGCCCTGTTTGATGCTGCGGAATATCACATCGCCGTCCATCTTTCGGATAATCAAACGTATAAAATTTTTCATATTCATCATACGTTAAAAATTTTCTTTGTTTAAATAATTGTTCGTGATAAATCGAATCGGTTTTATTTTTATAATTGGATTGCACAACACCGCTGAAAAATTCTGCAACACATCCTGAACCATAGCTGTAAAATCCTAATCGTTTTCCTGATAAATTTTCTTTTGCGCGCTCAAGCAATGAAATGAATGATAAGTAAAGTGCAGCGGTGTAACAATTTCCAATTTTTCTTCCATATTCGAGTGTATAGTTTAATTCTGTTAGCTGTATGTCAGATAATTTTTCTTGATTGAGTTTTGCTAAATACGAATGCGCTTTTTCAACTAAGCGCGGAACAGACACATGATAAAGATAATACGCATGATCTTTGAAATAACGTTGCGAAAGCGTGCAATATTGTTGCCACGTTCTTTCTAACATACTCATGTAAACTAAACTGGAATATTTTCCTTCGACAAATGCAGCGTCGGTATAATTCGGTCGCCAAAAATCCATCACACTTTCTGTGATCACACCGTATTCAGAATCAAATGAAAGTAATTGCGGATGTGCAGATAATAACATTGCAACAGCACCGCATCCTTGTGAAGATTCTCCCGGTGTATTTAATCCGTAACGCGCAATATCCGATGCAATCAATAAAACTTTTTTATGCGGATGTTGTCGAATAAAAGAAAGCGCGAGTTGTAACGCCATCGTTGCTGCATAACATGCTTGTTTCATTTCAATGACACGACAACGTGCAGGTAATTTTAAAAGATCATGAACATAAATTCCTGCTGCTTTCGATTGATCAATTCCCGTTTCCGTTGCAAAGATCACCATTTCAATTTCATTCACATCTTGATTTTGAATCACACGTGAAGCTGCATTCGCTGCCATCGTAACAATATCTTCATCCGGTGGCGGAACACTCATGCTGTGCTGCCCTAATCCCACTAAAAATTTATCAGGATCGACACCGCGCACGCGCGCTAACTCTTTTAATTCGAGTGCGTAATGCGATGTGTAAAATGCGATGCGATCGATTCCAACATTAATCACGTGATTTTCCCTCATTTTTTTGTCTTTCTAATTTCATATGACTTTCCATTAATTCACCTGGATTAGTGAGCGCAGCTAATAAAGAAAGCTCTCCGCATAATACTGCGCTTGCAATAATGATAGCTAAACGGCGTGCATTTTCACCTGTTGCACGTTCTTCTAAACAACCCATCCTCTTTAAATTTTCGCGAACATAATCGAATGTTTTTCCATTACCCACAGTGCCCACAATTAAATTCGGTAACGTGACAGAAAAATATAAATGATTATCTCTGACTTCTGCGTAAACAATTCCTTGCGATGCTTCAATAATGTTTGCTGCATCTTGTCCTGTTGCTAAAAAAATTCCAAGTAAAATATTGGCGAAATGTGCATTGGCTGTGCGCAAACTTCCTGCAATGATGCTGCCAACTAAATTCTTTTTAATATTCAGTGCAACGATTTTTTCAGGCGTTGTTTTTAAGAATCTTCTGCAATGTTGTTTCGTGAGTGTCACTTCAGCAACAACATATTTTCCGCGTCCTAAAATTCCATTCACTGCAGAAACTTTTTTATCGGTACAAAAATTTCCAGAAATGGAAACATATTTTAATTCAGGAAAACGTTTTAAAATCCATTGTAATAAATAATCAGATGCGAGTGTCACCATGTTGTGACCGGATGCATCACCCGTTGTAAATTCAAACCGAATAAAAATAAGTGAACCGACGAGTTGAATATGCAAATCAATTAAACGTGTAAAACGACTGGTTTCTGCAACCAGCGCCATCATCGCTTCTTTGTGTTGCTGCAAATTAATTAATGTTTCGTGCGCTTCGATAATACTGTGTGATTCTAATAAAATGGATCGTGTCATGCGATCATCAATAATCAGTGCGCGAATGCCGCCTGCTTCAAATGTTGCTTTCGCACCACGATGTGTAGAAGGCCACAGTGGCGTTTCAAATGTCGCGAGTGGAACAGACACTTCATCATTCATTTCTGTGCCGATAATTTTAATCGGGCCCACGACACGCATGGGGATGGTTGCAATCTGTTCGGATGTTTGCCAGCGCATGGGTTTATTCCATTGAGTAGGTGTGTTATAAAAAGCGCCTTATTTTAATGGAAAACACGTCATGACAGCAACAGAACTTGTCATTCTTGTCGATGAAAATGATCAA
Organism: Gammaproteobacteria bacterium; assembly: GCA_013287845.1. Taxonomy (GTDB): domain Bacteria; phylum Pseudomonadota; class Gammaproteobacteria; order DSM-16500; family DSM-16500; genus JABDDA01. The sequence goes on along the minus strand of JABDDA010000009.1, from coordinate 31,560 downwards.
GAGACGGGCACAGCAGAGAAATTACTGGCTCATCGTGATAATTTACGTCATCGCGCGTTTTCAGTTTTTATTTTGCGAAAAAACCCTGAAATTGAAGTGTTATTGCAGCAGCGTGCGGCTTCAAAATATCATTCAGCTAATCTTTGGACGAACACGTGCTGCTCACATCCGCGTCCTGGCGAAGAAATAATTGCTGCAGCTGCGCGTCGATTAAAAGAAGAAATGGGAATGACTGTTCCCCTTTCTTCTTTGGGATTTTTTCATTACATCGCGCATTTTGAAAATGGATTGGTTGAAAATGAAATTGATCATGTGTTGATTGGCTGGATGAAGGATGAAAAAATTTTAGTGAATCCTATCGAGGTTCAAGCTGTTCGCTGGATTGGATTAGATGAATTACAAAATGAATTGAAAAAATTTCCAGAAAAATTTACACCGTGGTTGGCGGAAGCGCTAAGAAAAGTAACAAACAATTTATTTTTTTAGAGCTGCAGCTGTCGTATTTTCACTCTTATTAGCTACAGCTGTGCTACTTGACGCACTATTCTTTGCTGAATATAACGCCGCACCATTTTCTATCACAGCAGCCGTTTCAGAAAAAATAGCGCGATATTGTTTTTGATCGGGATGCGTACTTAATAAAATGACAGGCAACTTAATTGCACCGAGTAACCGACCTTGTAATTCAGGAAATTCTTTCACACTGATAAAAGATAAGGGAAATAGCATTCTTTTATCACGATTTCCACGCTTCATCGTCACTACTTTTTCCCCTGTTTGAAATGCCATCGCTAGACAAAGTTCAATAAATTTCATTCCCGCTGGAAATTTTAATTTTGGATCGATTCTAATGGCATCAAGGCAACGATCAACACAAATCGCCATGTTAATAAAAACACTTTGGATTTCCCATAAAGGAATGTTACTCATCTTATTCATCACATCTAAAAGATAACTTTGAATAGGTGCATTTTTTATTTCAGGAAGAGAATTAATTTTAGGATGCAAATAAACTTCTATCGCTTGCGCTGTTTTTCCCACTTCTGGTAAAAGAAATTCCCATGCTAACTCATCTAATTCTTCTGCAGATAAATTCAATCCGCATAATTGAATGAATTCGTTAAAATGATAATCTGTCGTCGCATATATTTTTAATTGTTTTCTTAAATTAATCGCAATAAATGTTTTTATATTTCCGTGATGCAAAAAATCTTCTTTGTTATAGAGAAGATAATCTAAAATATCTTTTTGCATATTCACTAAAATTGTTTCGAGTTCTTCAGTACCAACATATTTTTCTAAAAAAGGAACGAGTGTAAGTAAATGATCTTCAACTGAAGATTTCATTTCTGTTAAACAAAAAGAAGTTTCTTCACGCGGCTTCCATTTATTTTTTGTTAATTCTTGATTTAATTTTTCATGAATATTTTTAATAATAATTTTTATTTTTTCTGAAGATGAATCTGAAGCAGCAGCGGAAGATGCGCCAGATGAAGAGGATGAAGGTGCAGGAAGCGATTTTCGGCTTTTTTTAGGGGTTTTTTCATCTGTTTCAACGGCAGGAGTCGCTGCTAAAGCAGTCGATAAACTTTTACGTTTTGCTGTTGCTGCTGTTCTCACAATCGCACCTCGTTTTTATTTTTGAACTATCCTTTCATTAGATGCGCAATTCTAATTAACCTACTAGGTGACTTCAAGTGATATCGAAAATAAAAGAACGCGTGACCCCGCTCTTCTTATTGCGCAGCCATCACATTACCTTTAACTCGCTTGAATTCTCAAAAAACCCTGCTATAATAAAACTAGTCAGACTAGTCATAGGAGTTCCCCATGAGCACTTGGCAATTACAACATGCAAAAGCCCATTTTAGTGAAGTGATTCGAAATGCCACTACACAAGGCCCCCAAGATATCACCCTGCACGGTGAACCCGTTGCGGTGATTATTTCTAAAAAAGAATTTGATAAGTTAACAAAACCAAAATCTTCTTTAGTCGACTTTCTTCGCCACTCACCACTAAAAGGATTAAAACTTAATTTAAAGCGGGATAAATCATCGAATCGAGAAATTGAATTATGAGTTATCTTTTAGATACCAACATTATTTCTGAACTTGTGAGACTCAATGTCAACACGAAAGTAGCTGATTGGTTTGACTCCATTCCTAACTCCGCTTTTCACATCAGCGTTTTAACGTTAGGAGAAATACGAAAAGGCATAGAAAAAGTTTCAGACAATAAACGTCGACAAAAATTAAAAATTTGGTTAGAACACGAGCTGCCTGCGTGGTTTGAACATCGCGTTTTACCGATTGATAAAACGGTTGCAGATCGATGGGGTCGTTTGCAAATTGAAGCAAAACGCACACTGCCTGCGATTGATAGCTTAATCGCAGCGACTGCGTTGCATCATGATTTAACACTCGTCACAAGAAATACAAAAGATTTTGCGGGATTATCTTTAGAATTAATTAATCCTTTTCAAGATTAATTTCGAGTGTTTCAACTAATCGTTTTAATTCACGAATCATATAAAGCGGCACCGATAAAATTCCATCTTGAAATTCCAACGGATTAAGTGAAATGCGAATTCCAAACGGTGATTTTTTTTCTTCGAGAAAAATTTTGAGGGAACGCATTTTTCCACTTTTCCCTGCTTTCACTTCAACAGGAATAATTTTTTCGTTAATTTGAATGACATAATCCACTTCAGCGGAAGAGCCACGTTTTTCGCGTTCCCAAAAGAAAAGTTGTCCTGGTAAATAACTTGGACTATTCGCTAATAATTCTTGCCCAACAAATTGTTCCACTAACACGCCTTGATTAATTAACATTAAATCTTCTTGCAACATAATTTTTGCATCTAATAAACTCGTTGCTTTCACAAGACCGACATCAAGAAATAATAATTTAAATTTTTTTTCATTGATCAATGCATTCAAAGGTAATCCTGATGCATTCGTACACGCAACTCTGTAAATAAGACCCGCATCAATTAATTGCTCTAATGCTATTTTTAAATCACGCGATCTCATGTGTGCATCGATTTCCGCATATCGAAAATGTTCTGAAATCATTGCGGGTGTTTTATCGAAAATAGCCTGCAAATACTTATGTTTTGTATGCGATGCATATTTACCAAAATCATTGCGAAATGTGTTTAATAATGCAGCTTGAATCATTTGACACTGCATTAAATTTTTATTTTGAAGATAATGTTGAACAACAGCAGGCATTCCACCGATAACAAAATATTCTCGTAATAATTTTTCTAACTTGTTGTGAATCGCTAAATCAAATTTTTCTTTCAGCGTTACTTTTGAAAGATAATCATTTAATGCATCGTAATTTTGCGCTGTTAAATATTCATAAAAACTCAATGGTTTTAAATAAAGTGATTGCACGCGACCGACAGGCATGCGAAATCCCTCTTCTTTTAATGCAAATTCTAATAATGATCCCGCAGCAATGACATGTAACTCTGGCATTTTTTCTTTGAAATAACGCAATGACATAATCGCTTGCGGACATTCTTGTATTTCATCTAAAAATAAAAGTGTTTTTCCAGGTGTAATGTGTGAACGACTTATCGCAGTGATTGAAGTAATAATGTGATGAGGATCTAGATTTTCAAAACACGCGAGATATTCACGCTGTAACTCAAAATTAATACTGACTACATTATCAAAATGGCTTTCTCCAAAAGTCGTTACCACATACGTTTTCCCCACCTGACGCGCGCCACGCAGCAAGAGCGGCATGCGGCCGGGTTGGTTTTTCCATGCAATGAGATCAGTTTCTAGGGTCCGTTTCACAATACCCCCTATTTTTAACAAATTTTGGCTAATATTAGGGGGTTATTTTAGCCAAAAATTGGATAAAAATCAAGGTTTCTCGTGCTCACACAGGCAGAATAACCAAAAAATAGTAAAAGGTTTCTGCGAGCGAGTCCGAGCCGCGCGCGTAAGCAAGCGTGCACAAATTTTTAATTACCGAGAAATAAGTTAGAACATACACGCTTGCTTACGCGCGCGGCTCGGACTCGCTCGCAATTTAAATTGCAACTTTTTTTATGCCGTCACTCCGTTCTTTTCTGAATAAACCGGAAACCGATGACACAACTCCAACACCTTCTCACGAATTTCGAAAATTAATTTTTCATTTTGATGATCATTTAAAATATCGCAAATCCAATTTGCTAATTGCTCGCATTCTTTTTCTTTGAAACCACGCGTTGTAACAGCTGGCGTTCCAATTCGCAACCCACTGGTAATAAAAGGTGATTGTGTATCATTCGGAACAGAATTTTTATTCGTTGTGATGAATGCTTTTTCAAGCGCATTTTCTGCTTCTTTTCCTGTAATTTTTTTATTAAGAAAACTAATCAAAAATAAATGATTGTCTGTGCCGCCACTCACAATATCAAATCCACGTTTCGCAATACTATTCGCCATTGCGCGCGCATTATTTAAAATTTGTTGCTGATAATTTTTAAATTCCGGTTGTAATGCTTCAGAAAATGCAACGGCTTTTGCTGCAATCACGTGCATTAAAGGTCCACCTTGATTGCCTGGAAATACAGCTGAATTTAATTTTTTTTCTAATTCAGGATTGGATTTTGCTAAAATCAATCCACCACGCGGACCGCGTAATGTTTTATGTGTTGTCGATGTTGTCACATCTGCAATTTGTACAGGTGAAGGATATAAACCCACAGCAATGAGTCCTGCAACATGCGCAATATCCGCCATTAAATACGCATTAATATTATCTGCAATTTCACGTAATTTTTTCCAATCCACAATTCGTGAATACGCAGAAAATCCGGACACAATTAATTTTGGTTTATGTTTATGCGCGAGTTCTTCGACTTGATCGTAATCAATATAGCCTTCTTTATTTAATCCATACGAAAAAAATTTATAAAGTTTTCCAGAAAAATTCACCGGTGAACCATGCGTTAAATGCCCGCCTTCTGCTAAATTCATTCCTAAAACAACATCACCTGGATTAATCATCGCAGCATACGCAGCTGCGTTTGCTTGTGAACCAGAATGCGGTTGCACATTCGCATAATCTGCGCCAAATAATTTTTTTACACGATCGATCGCGAGTGTTTCTGCAATATCAACAAATTCACATCCACCGTAATAACGTTTTCCTGCATAACCTTCTGCATATTTATTTGTGAGCACAGAACCTTGTGCTTCTAATACTGCGGGACTCACATAATTTTCTGAAGCAATTAATTCAATATGATCTTCTTGTCGTTTTTTTTCATCTTCAATGGCTTGCCAAAGAGTTGGATCTGCATTTCGTAACGTTATTTTTTTGTACATGATGTGCCCTCTTTTTTTCGATTTAGAATAATAACAAGCACTAATGTTTAAAACAACGTATACCCGTAAACACCATTGCAATTCCATATTCATCACATGCAGCAATCACTTCTTCATCACGCAATGAACCACCCGGTTGAATGATTGCTTTAATTCCACTCTTTGAAATTGCATCAATGCTATCGCGAAAGGGAAAAAATCCATCGGATGCAAGTACTGCATTGTGTGAATCTCCTTTTTCTAAAGCAAATTTAACCGCATCAATGCGAGAAACATGTCCCGCACCCATTCCTATCGTTTGATTATTTTTAGCAATTAAAATAGCATTGGATTTCATGTGTTTTACTGCACGCCACGCAAATAATAAATCTTTCATTTCGCGTTCAGTGGGTTTTCGTTGCGTCACCCTTTTTAAATTTTCTTGAGAAATAAAATTTCTGTCGCGTTCTTGAATTAATAAACCACCTTCAATAAATTTAACATCATATTCCATAGAAGGTTTTTTTAGCTCAAGTTCTAATACACGCATATTATTTTTTTCAGATAAAACAGATAATGCATCTTCTGTATAACTTGGCGCAATAATCACTTCAAAAAAATTTTTTGAAATAGAGTCTGCTAATTTTTTTGTGCAGGGTTGATTGAATGCAATCACTCCACCGAATGCAGAAATGGAATCCGCTTCAAATGCTTTTTGATACGCTTCTTCTATCGTTTCAGCCACGGCAATGCCGCAAGGATTCGCGTGTTTCACAATCACGCATGCGGGTTCTTTAAATTCATTCACACAATAATAAGCTGCATCGGCATCCACAATATTATTATAAGAAAGCATTTTTCCTTGATATTGCTTTGCTGATAAAATTCCTTTTTTTTGTGGAAAAGAATACGCGCATGCTGATTGATGTGGATTTTCACCATAACGCAACGGATATAATTTATTTAAGTTGAAAAAAATCTTTTCAGGAAAATTAGAATTTTCATCTTCATTTAAATAATTTCTAATGACTGCATCATACTCTGCCGTATAAACAAACGCCTTACTTGCTAATTTTTTTCTCGTTGAAAAATTAATTGCACGATCACATTTGAGTTGATTCAAAATAAAATCATAGTCATTCGTATCGACAATCACACTCGTCCATCCCATATTTTTTGCTGCAGCGCGAATGAGTGAAGGTCCACCGATATCAATATTTTCAATCGCTTCATCCCAGGTTGTATTTTTATTTTGAATAACAGCTGCAAATGGATAAAGATTCACAACCACTAAATCAATCCATTCAATATTATTTTTTTGAGCAACATCAGCATGCTCATCACGCAATCCTAAAATTCCACCTAAAATTTTAGGATGCAGTGTTTTCACGCGGCCATTCATGATTTCAGGGAAATTTGTAATGTCAGAAATATCTTTAACAGGAATATTTTCAGCACGTAATAGCTGACTCGTTCCACCGGTTGAAATAATTTCAATTTTTAATTCTGATAAACCACGCGCAAATTCAATAATTCCTGCTTTATCAGAAACAGAAATAAGCACGCGCTTCACACTCACATTTTCCACATTCATATTTATTCTCTTTAAAAGTGTTGACAAAAACATAAACCATGATAGCATGTCCTAATGTATTAACAAACTAACACATTAGGACAATGAACATGAAACCTCATCATAGTCATAAACAAAGTGAAGACCCTGCGCATTGCTTGTATCAAGCGATAGCAGCCATCAAAACAACTGAAGAAGCAAAACATTTTTTAAATGATTTATGTACACCGAATGAAATTGAAGCGATGAGTGATCGCTGGCGCGTGGTGGATTTAATAAAGATAGGAAAACCGTACCGAAAAATTCATGACGAAACGGGCGTCAGCACCACCACCATCGGACGCGTTGCACGATTTATTGAATTAGGCGCGAATGGTTACAACCTTATTTACGAGAGATTAGAGAAAAAATTAAATGAAAGCAGAAACAAGATTAAGAATCGCAATACAAAAATCAGGGCGTCTCAGTGATGACTCGATTAATTTATTATTAAAATGTGGATTCAAAATCAAACCTGCTAAAAATTCCCTCCTCTGTTCTGTTGAAAATCTTCCTATCGATATTTTATTTGTGCGTGATGATGATATTCCCACACTCGTGATGGATAACGTATGTGATTTAGGGATTGTGGGAGAAGATGTCTTACTCGAACAAACCATCAATACTTATTCTGAAAAAAAATTTAATGCGTTAAGAAAATTGGGATTCAGTCAATGCCGATTATCCATTGCATTTCCTATGGATAAAACATTTTTAAATCCTGATTCATTAAAAAATTTAAAAATCGCTACCAGCTATCCTAATTTATTACGCAGCTATCTTTTAAAAAATAATGTCACTGCAGACATCATGACCATTTCAGGTTCTGTTGAAATTGCACCACGACTCAATATGTCAGATGCCATTTGTGATTTAGTTTCGACAGGAAAAACTCTGAAAGCAAATTATTTAAAAGAAGTAGCGCAAATCATGCAAAGTCAAGCTGTGTTAATTAACACCGCGAGTCCGCTCAATGAAGAAAAATTAAAGACCGTTAAATTAGTATTACCACGAATCGATAACGTACTCGCTGAAAAATTGGCAGGATAACAATATGATTAAAATTATTTCTTGTAAAAAACAAAATAAAAAAATTTCTTTAACGCGCCCTGCACTTTCCAAAAATAATTCTATTCAAGAAAAAACAAAAGAAATTATTTCGGAAGTGCGATTAAAAGGCGATAAGGCATTATTTCAATTCACAGAAAAATTTGATCAAGTGAAATTAAAAAATCTCACCGTGAGTATTTCTGAAATCAATGACGCAGAGAAAAAAATAAATTCAAAAGAAAAAGACGCTATTTTATTTGCAAAAAAACAAATTGAAAAAAACCAATTTGCGCAATTACCTAAAAATATAATGCTCACAGTCAATGAAGGCGTCACGTGTGAACGACAAGCACGTGCGATTCAACGCGTAGGATTATATATTCCTGGCGGTTCTGCCCCACTCGTTTCAACCCTGTTAATGCTTGCTGTCCCTGCAACACTCGCGCAATGCCCTGAAATTATTTTATGTACACCGCCCGATAAAAAAGGAGAAATTAATCCCGCGATTTTATTTGCAGCGAATTGCTGTGGAATTTCTTCGATTTATAAAATCGGTGGTGCACAAGCAATTGCTGCCATGGCGTATGGAACAAAAACAATTCCTAAAGTAAATAAAATTTTTGGCCCGGGCAATGCGTGGGTCACACAAGCAAAAATTTTAGTCTCAGAAAATCCAGAAGGCGCCAGTATTGATTTACCTGCAGGCCCTTCTGAATTAATGGTGATTGCAGATAATGAAGCGAATGAATGTTTTGTTGCAGCTGATTTACTTTCACAAGCAGAACATGGTGCAGATTCGCAAGTGACACTCATTGCACTTTCTCAATCTTTTGCATTGAACGTCATTCGTGAAATAAAAAAACAAATAAATAATTTACCGAGAAAAAATATTATTAAAAAATCGCTTACGAAAAGTCGAATCATTCTTGTGAATACCATCGAACAAGCGATTGAAATCAGTAATGCATATGCGCCTGAACATTTAATTTTAAATTGCACTCAACCTGAAAAATATAAATCACTTATTCAAAATGCAGGCGCTGTTTTTTTAGGCGCATGGTCGCCTGAAACTGTCGGTGATTATGTGACAGGATCAAATCATATTTTACCGACGTATGGTTATGCACGTTGTTACAGCGGTTTATCTGTCACAGATTTTATGAAATTTATTTCATTTCAAACTGTCACATTACCTGGATTAAAAATAATTGGAAAATACGCTGAAAAACTAGCTGAAATTGAAACACTTGATGCACATAAAAATGCCGTGTCTTTACGATTAAATAAAGGAGTCACCGATGAATAATTTAGTGAGAAAAGATTTACAAACATTTAATGCTTACAGCTCTGCACGCGATGAAGCCAAACAGGGAATTATTTTTTTAAATGCGAATGAATCGCCTTACAAAAATAAAATAAATCGCTACCCAGAAAAACAACCTGACGCATTAGTCAAAATAATTTCGACATTATTTAATGTAAAACAAAATCAATTAGCTTTATCGCGCGGCAGTGATGAAGGCATTGATTTGCTCATACGATTATTTTGTGATGCAGGACAAGATAGCATCATGTTATGCACGCCAACGTATGGCATGTATTCTATCTATGCAAAATTACAAGGCGCAAAAATTGTCGATGTGCCTTTATTGAAAGAAAAAAATTATCAGCTCGATGTAGATTCCATTTTATCGACGTGGAATAAAAATATAAAAATTATCTTTTTATGCTCACCGAACAATCCCACAGGAAATTTATTAAATCGAGAAGACATTCTTTTTCTCTGCAAATCACTTTCAGAAAAATGCATGATAGTGGTCGATGAAGCGTACATTGAATTTGCAAATGCAGAAAGTTTAGCAAGCGACATTAATCAATTTAATAATTTAGTGGTATTAAGGACCGCTTCAAAAGCGTACGGCATGGCAGGTACACGATTAGGTTTTTTACTCGCGAATGAATATTTAATTCAATGGATATTAAAAATTATCGCACCCTATCCTTTAGCTGCACCTGTCATAGAAATAGCGGTAGATAATTTTTCTAAAAATAATTTAATAAAGATAAAAAAACAAATCGCTTGCATTCAATCAGAACGTGATCGATTGCGAAATTCATTACAAAAAATTCCTTTCATTAAAAAAATCTGGCCGAGCGATGCAAATTTTTTATTAGTAAAAATGGACGATTCAGAAAGCATAATGAAGAAATGTTCTAACCAAGGAATTATCTTGCGAAGTATGTTTGATAAAAAAGGATTAGAAAATTGCATTCGCATCAGCATCGGCACACCCGAAGAAAATTCACAACTCATTAATTTATTAGAGGAGAAAAACACATGAGCCAAAAAAAATTATTATTTATTGATCGTGATGGAACATTGATTGAAGAACCTGACGATAAACAAGTCGATCGCATCGAAAAATTAATTTTCATGCCGAATGTGGTAGCTGCATTATTAGCCCTCAAAAATGCAGGTTATACATTTGTGATGGTCACTAATCAAGATGGATTAGGGACTAATAGTTTTCCCGAAAAAGATTTTCAAGGCCCGCACAATTTAATGATGAATATTTTTTCTTCGCAAGGAATTGAGTTTGAAGCCGTTCGCATTTGTCCACACATGCAAAACGATAATTGTGATTGCAGAAAACCAAAAATTGGATTGCTGTTAGATTATCTGCAAGAACAAAAAATCGATCGCGAAAATTCTTATGTCATTGGTGATCGCGAAACAGATATTCAACTTGCTAATAATCTCGGCATTAAAGGCATAAAAATGACGAACGATTGGCTAGAGATTTCCAATTCCATTTTATCAAATCCACGTGTTTCAAAAGTTTCTCGAAAAACAAAAGAAACAAATATTTTAGTGGAAATCAATCTCGATGAAAAAGACAGCATTCAAATTGACACCGGCATAGGATTTTTTAATCACATGTTAGAGCAGCTTGCAAAACACGGTGGATTTAATCTGTCGTTATCTGTGAAAGGTGATTTAGAAATCGATGATCACCACACAGTTGAAGATACTGCGATTGCTCTTGGTGAAGCATTGCGAAAAGCACTCGGTGATAAACGCGGCATTGGTCGTTATGGATTTTTATTGCCAATGGATGAAGCCATCGCACAAGTTGCAATTGATTTAAGTGGACGATCTTATTTTGTTTTTAACGGTGAATTTAATCGTGAAAGTGTCGGCGATTTATCAACGGAATTAATTTCACATTTTTTCAGATCATTCTCAGAAGGATTACGCGCCGCATTGCACATTGATGTGAAAGGAGAAAACGCGCATCACAAAATTGAATCTATTTTTAAAGGCGTAGGACGAACTTTAAGACAAGCAATTACTAAAGTAGATGAAACATTACCCAGCACCAAAGGAATATTATGATTGCGATTATTGAAGGTTGTGGAACCAACATTGCATCGATTCAATTTGCATTAGAACGATTAGGAAAAAAATCGTTACTAACAAGTGATGCAAAAATAATTCGATCAGCGAGTCACGTCATTCTTCCAGGCGTCGGTACAGCAAAAAATGCGATGACACAGCTACAAAAATTAGCTGCACTCATTCCACAATTAACACAACCGGTGTTAGGTATTTGTTTAGGTATGCAATTATTTTATGAATTTTCTGAAGAAGGAAAAATAGAAACTTTAAAAATAATTTCAGGAAAAATTTCATCCTTTAAAAAAAACACTTCTCTTCCTATTCCACACATGGGTTGGAACCAATTAGAAATAAAACAACCGAATCCACTTTTAAAAAATATTCCAGATAACAGCTATTTTTATTATGTCCACAGCTATTCCGCGCCAGTAAATGAAAATACGATTGCTGTTACAAAATACGGGAAACCTTTTTCAGCTATTGTGAATAATAAAAATTTTTATGGTGTGCAATTTCATCCGGAACGCTCAGGAAAAACAGGTGAACAATTATTAAAAAATTTTTTGGAGCTGGCATGAATATTTATCCTGCCATTGATTTAAAATCCGGCGAATGCGTGCGCCTTTATCAAGGATGTTATGAACAAGCAACCGTGTATGAAAAAAATCCTGTTGCATTAGCGCAATCCTTTAAAGAACAAGGCGCAACACAATTACACATCATCGATTTAGATGGCGCGATGCAGGGTCACTCCGTCAATCTCGATTTAATATTAAAAATAAAACGTGATGTGGGAATTAATATTCAAACCGGTGGTGGAATACGTTCTTATTCACAAATAAAAAAATTAATTCAACACGGTATCGATAAAATTATTTTAGGCAGTATTGCAATTTCCAATCCAGCGCAAACAAAAATGTGGCTCTCTGAATTTGGCGCTGAAAAATTCACACTCGCATTTGATATTAAAATGGATGAAAACAAAATTCCTTTATTAGTTTCGAATGGTTGGAAATTAACACACACACAAAATTTGTGGGAAATAATAGACGACTATCAAGAAACAAATTTAAAAAATGTTTTGTGCACTGATATTCAATTGGATGGCACACTGCAAGGTCCTAATATTTATTTATATGAAGATTGTGTAAAAAAATTTCCCGCAATTCAATTTCAAGCCTCCGGCGGTGTGAGCACATTAAATCATTTAAAAAAATTAAATAAGATTTCTGTTGGAAGTGTGATTATTGGCAAAGCCATCTATGAAAAAAAATTTTCATTACGCGAGGCACTGACATGTTAGCGAAACGAATTATTCCCTGCTTAGATGTAAAAGATGGAAACGTTGTGAAAGGAATTCAATTTAATCAGCATCGCATCGTGGGCGATATTATTGAGCGCGCAAATTATTATTCTGATGCAGGCGCTGATGAACTTGTTTTTTATGATATTACAGCTAGCTGTGAGCAACGCACTGTCGATGCAAATTGGATTAAAGAAGTTGCACGTTGTTTAAATATTCCTTTTTGTGTTGCGGGTGGAATTAAAAATGCATTCGATGCAGAAAAAATTTTAAATGCAGGTGCAGATAAAATTTCAATTAACAGTCCTGCATTAGAATGCCCTGATCTCATCAATGAATTATCAGAAAAATTCGGAAAACAATGCATCGTCATTGGCATCGACAGTTTCAAAAAAGAAAATAATTATTACGTTTATCAATACACAGGCGCTCAAGAAAAAATAAAAAATACGGAACGATTGACTTTTGATTGGATAAAAGAAGTTGAAGCACGCGGCGCGGGAGAAATTGTATTAAATTGCATGAATCAAGATGGTGTACGGCAAGGTTATGATTGCGATCAGCTACGTCTCGCGCGGAAAAAATCCACACTTCCATTGATTGCATCAGGCGGCGCGGGATGTGAAGATGATTTTTATACTGTGTTTAAAAAAACAAATTGTGATGGCGCGTTAGCTGCAAGTGTTTTTCATTCCAATCAAATTAATATTAAAAATTTAAAATTATTTTTATCGAATAAAAATATCTTGGTGCGATCATGAATTTTAAAATAAATGAATTAGCGTGGGAAAAAATGAATGACTTGTTGCCTGCTGTTGTGCAAGATGCCACTTCAAATGAAATATTAATGTTAGGTTACATGAATCAAACAGCTTTACAAAAAACAATAGAAACAAAATGGATTACTTTTTTCAGTCGTTCTAAAAATAAAGAATGGATGAAAGGTGAAACCTCTGGAAATAAACTCGCATTAGTGAGCATTCAAACCGATTGCGATAAAGATTCATTATTAATAAAAGTAAATCCCATCAACACAACTTGCCACAACGGAACCTTCAGCTGTTTTACTGATAGCGAATTTTCATTTATTCGCGAATTAGAATTAATCATTCAAAATCGAAAAGAATTTCCCACCCCCAATAGTTATACGTCTGAATTATTTGCAGCAGGCGTCAGTAGAATGGCACAAAAAATTGGAGAAGAAGGTGTCGAAGTCGCACTCGCTGCAATTGAAAAAGAAAATGATGCAATAAAAAACGAAGTCGCTGATTTATTTTTTCATATTTTAATTTTATTGCGTGAGCGTAATATTAATTTCGCTGAAATTATTCAGCTATTAAAAAATCGCAATGGCAAGAATGCGGGGTCAAGTGTAAGGTCACCGTAAAAATAATGATCATATTTTCATGCCACCTATTTTCACCCTTGAATTTTTTTTAAATATGAGGAAATTTTCAGAAATAATTCTCATCGCTTACTTTTTTTAGATTTACTTAAAGAGGCGCATACAATGTTTAACTTAAACATATATGCTTACCGTTTGATGGATAATCATTACCACCTTCTCGTTTCAACACCTGATGCAAACCTTTCGCGCGCTATGCGCCACATTAATGGAGTGTATACACAAATTATTTAATCGTGCATTATTAATCCACAGCAAATCCGGAATTCGAAATTGGCCAGACGGCTCACTTGACCCCGTACAGACAGGAGCTCATATGCGAGGAAAAACAAGCTTACTTGATCGACAAGAAACTTTGGATCACTTAAATGAAATTATCAATACACAATCGCGCATTGCAAAAGCCAACTTTGATGTTGATGGCTTTATGAATTTAGTCGCTGAGCAAATACAAAAACTAACCCCCGCAACGGGTGTCGTTGTTGAATTGGTGGAAGCAGATGATATGGTTTATCGCGCAGCAACCGGTTCTGTTTCACAACATTTAGGGCTGCATTTAAATAAAAATGAAAGTATTTCTGGATTGTGCGTAAAAGAAAAAAAAGTATTGCGTTGTGATGACACAGAAAAAGATTCGCGCGTCAATGCAGCCGCATGTCAATTAGTGAATGCACGGTCGATGGTAGTTGCGCCACTTTTTTATAATGGTGAAGCAGTCGGTGCATTAAAAATTTTATCGGATAAAACAAATACGTTTTCAGAAGAAGATGTCAAAACATTACAACTCATGGCAGGGTTGATCGGAGCTGCTCTTGCACATCAAATGTCTCATCAAACAGCGCAAAATTTATTAGCAGAACGCACGCAAGCATTAGAAGAACTAAAACAAGCAGAAGAAAAATTAAAATACATGGCCAATTATGATTATTTAACAAGTTTACCTAATCGCAGTTCATTTATGAACACATTGAGCATTGCTATCGATCACGCAAAACAAAATAAAAAATTATTTGCGTTATTATTTTTAGACATCGATCATTTTAAAATGATTAATGATACGTTGGGTCATACTACAGGTGATCTGTTATTAAAAGCATTTGCTACGCGAATAAAATATTGTATTCGTCAAACAGATACAGCAGCACGATTAGGTGGAGATGAATTTATTATTTTATTAGAAGATATCAGCGACCTCCACAATGCAATCGCCATTGCAAAAAAAATAATTGAAAAAATGCAAGAGCCTTTTTCATTTGGAAATAAAAAATTAAATATCAGCACCAGTATTGGAATCACTCTGCTAAAAGAAAATTTAAATTCAGACGAATTAATTCACGAAGCAGATCAAGCATTATATGCTGCAAAAAAAGCGGGGAAAAATACGTTTAAAGTGTTTAAAAGTGAAGATTAAGTGCGATGACATAAAAAAATAGCTCAATCACAAAAATTAATAAATTTTATTCACGTGCGCGAAATTAATCCTGCTGCGATCCAACTTTTTAATAATGACGCTGCACGCATTGCAACTTCGTCTTCAGAAAACCATTCGCATAATCCTTCACAAATTTCTGCAAACGTATCACCATGCATCATTGCATCAATCGCCCATGCTTCATCTTCTGTCATGGAAGAAAATTGATTTACTTTATCTTTTCGCCAAAAAATCCACGCGATGGGTTTCGAACTTTTTTCAATGACAGGACACGGTGTTTCTTCTGAAACAGATCTCCAAAGTGCTGCGACATTCCATTTTAAATTCAGTCGTCTCACTGTGGGATGGGGAATGAATTTCATTGTTGCCCACACATTCGGATCCATCGCTGCAATATCTTCCATTGTCATCGCGTCTGCATCAGCTGCATCAAACACTTCTGTTAGTATCCATTCAAATCGCGCTAACTCAACAATAGAAAAATCTTCTTTTTCTTTTTTTAAAAAATCAGGAAATTGATGTCCAAACCAACGAATCGAACGAAATTCAGAAGGAAATTGTTGCACGTACGAAAAACATAAATCATAAAATTGTTCATCGCCCATTTGTTTTTTTAAAACTGGATAATTCACTGCAAGTGCTTCTGCTAATCGAGATAAATACGCATTCACATAAATTCCCATGCGTGCTTCAACAGAAACTTTTTTGGTTTGCATCACGTGTGCTATTTCATGCGTAGAATCTAACACACATTGTTGAAAATCATTTTGTATTAAGCTGAGTTTGCTCATGCAAGCACCGCACAATTTTTTGCAATTTTTTTCGCATAATTCAATTCTTTTAATAATTCATTTAGCGGTGGAATGTGATCATCGCGCTCAATCATGGTTGAAATCATTCCCATGCGTTGAATTGTTTTTTCATAGAGTTTCCAAACAGAATCCACAATCGCGTGATCATGTGTATCAATAATGTAATCACCCATATCACTGTGTCCGGCCAAATGAATTTGATACACGCGCTCGATAGGTAAATAATCAATATAATCTTCAGCAGAAAATTCGTGATTCACACTACTCACATAAACATTATTCACGTCTAATAAAATTAAACAATCTGCGCGTGTTGCAATTTCAGTAATGAATTCCCATTCTGTCATTTCAGAATCTTTGAAATTGACGTAACTCGAAACATTTTCAATTAAAATACGTTGCCCTAAAAATTCTTGTACTTGCATCAATCGATTTGCAATATGAGCAACCGCTTCTTCGGTATAAGGTAATGGTAATAAATCATGTGTATTTTTTCCGTGAACACCTGTCCAACATAAATGATCAGAAATCCATTTCGGTTCGACACGTTGCATTAATTCTTTCACAGATGATAAATATTTTTTATCGAGAGGATCCATACTGCCAATCGACAATGAAACACCATGCATGACAAGCGGATACTGTGCGCGAATTTGATCGAGATAATAAAGGGGTTTTCCACCAGGCACTAAATAATTTTCCGTGAGAATTTCAAACCAATCGACAGCGGGTTTTGTTTCCAAAATTTCTTCGTAATGATCGTGACGTAAACCTAAACCAAATCCTAAGAATTTTTTTTTTATATTTTCCATAACATACTCACAAAAAAAATGAGCGCATCGATTAAACCAACACGCTCATTTTATTTTAAATAACTTACTCAGCTAATTTACCGCCCATATCTGTACATGCTTTTTGGCTATCTGCCATTGACATGCCTTGACCTTTACAACCGTTTTGACCTTTACAAGCATTCTTTGCTGTTTTGCAAGCGCTTTGGCCTTTGCATGCATTCGCGCCAAAACATTTTACGCCTGCTCCTGCCATGGGTGCCATTTCATCAGCAGCAAAAGAAGCAACAGGTGCCATCATGAACGCAGCAGCTGCTGCAGTTGCTAATGTTACGCCAATCATATTTTTTACTTTCATTACATTACTCCTTATTTAAACTTGAAGTTAACTTCCGTTCAGGATGAATTAATTCATCCTGCGTTTGGTATGGTAACTGAAATTTTTTAATTAATGAAGATTCAAAAAAAAATTACACGCCTGATGCTGCAGATTGAAACATCGGCGAACGTTGAAAATTAACATTAGGAGCGAATCCCCAAGTAACACCGCCATCTGTGCTAATAAGAACATTAAAACCACTGGTGACTGCGCAGGTGGTGAGTGTTGGGCCTGCACCTGTGCAACTTCCAGCAGACAAATTACCGGCTGTTGCTAAAGAACCCGAAAGTGGTACGCGTGAAAATGTATTTCCTCCATCACGACTTATAACAATAAGAGATGAACTAACGATCTCAGTATCTCTTCCTACTGCAATACAAATTGCAGAAGATCCACTGCCTGTACAACTTGTTTGTGACAATGCCGCATTAGAAGGAAAATTAGGAATCGATTTTATTGCCCACGTATTCGCGCCATCATTACTTGCAGCAACGAAACCATATCCACCGCCGACTGTTCCTATTGCTGTACACACGCCTGTTGAACTATTTCCCGTACAACTGACTCCAATAAAAATTCCACCGAATGGAGCATCTGAAATAGATTTAAGCGCCCACGTATTTCCTCCATTCGTACTCACTGCTAAAACAGGAGAACCATTTGTTTCATCTTGTCCTGTTGCAACACAAATTGCATTTGATCCACTGCCTGTGCAACTCACCGAATAAAATGAAGCATCATCAGGAGATAATCCAGAAACAGCTTGAGAAGACCATGTATTTCCTCCATCCGTACTCACTGCCAGTAACGGTTGAAGTGAAGAAAATTGTCCTGCTGCAACACAAATTGCATTCGATCCATTGCCTGTGCAACTTGTTGCGAATACAACACCTGTTGTAGAAATACCTGGAACTGATTTCAGTGACCATGTATTTCCTCCATCCGTACTCGCAAAAATAGTAGGAAGACTGTCTCCTGATAAATCTTCTCCTCCTGCAACACAAATTGCATTTGATCCTGTTCCTGTACAACTTGCTGCATTTAATATTCCAGAATCAGATAATCCTGCGAGTGATTTGGGTGTCCATGTATTTCCTCCATCGGCACTCACAACTAATATAGGCGATCCATCTGTATAATCTTCACCTGCACCTGCGCAAACAGCTGTTGAACCACTGCCTGTGCATCCCACTCCAAGAATAAAACCCCCGATGGAATTATCAGTAAACCCTGTTGTCCACGTTTGGCCTAAACCATCGTTGCTGACAATAATGGCTGGCGCAAATAAATTACGTCCCCCTATTGCAAATATTCTTCCTGCGGGTGAAACAGAAAAAGAAATATTTTTTGCCAGCGCCATTCTTCCTTGATAATTCACTGCTAACGTTTGATTAATTGAAGCACCGTAATCATTACCCGTCGGTGCAATCGTAATTCCAATATTACAACTTGAATTACCAGGAAGTGTATTTCCACAATCACTTGTCACACTTGTGCGACTCACTGATCCTGAAATTCCACTCACTGCTAATGGAAAAGTGGCAGGTGTATGATTTGTGACGGTATAAGTAAATGTATTGGAATTTCCAACAGAATAATTAGCTGCAATCGAAGGCGTTGGATCAGAAATAACAACCGGTACCATTCCTGCAAAAGCAGATTGCATTGCTAATAAAAAAAATAAACTTGTGACGCATTTCATTTTAAATTTTCCAATTCACACTTAATAAAACAGTTTGCATACGTATTGCAAACTGAGGGGCAACAAGAATCATTGCGGCTGTTTCTGAAGAAGTCGACGGAGAAACATGTCCGAGTGGATTGTATAAATATTCCAACGCTGCACTGAAATGTTCTGTGATTTGTGTTCGCACACCTGCACCGATTTCATAAGCAAAATTAGTTCTCATTCTTGTTCGCAATACCGCTGCGCTGGCAGGATTGATGCCCGATGCAGTGGGTGTTTCTGTATAATTAAATTCATTCCACGCTACGCCGAATCCTAAAATAGGATAAAGCGAAATAGTTTTCGCCGTGAATAAAAAAGGCTTGAAATCCAGCATTAAACGCGTGCTTTTCACTGGCGCTGAAAAATCAAAATTATTAAATTGGGGTAATTGATATTGCCATGTCGATCCTTTGATAGACGATTGGCTTTGATATAAATTTAATTCTACTAAAAGACGATTCAAAAATTGTCGGCGTTGAAGTGTGTCATCGAAAAACGAACGGCCTATTCCAATTTTCCAAGCAGGATGATTAATCACATTTCTAACATTATTATTATCTGTTTCAAAAGCAGAAACGACAGTTTGCGTGCTGCTCGTTTTCAACCAACTCATTCCACCTGCAACAGAAATTTCTACATCTTTAAATAGATCATCAGATGTTTGAACGGCTGCCAAAACAGAACTACTCAAAAATAACATCATAATAAAAACAATCTTGCGCATATTTTTTCCATCCCATTTTCAATGAGGCGTTATCATATCCTTTTTTTTATGTGTAAGAAAAAGAATTTTATTGTTTTGCTGCAGCTGTGGTGGGGACGATTGCTGTTTTTTGTTTTACACGTGCTTCTGCGTCTGCATCACTTTCAAAATTCATTCTCATACCTAAACGAACATTTTCGCCCGCACCAAAAAGACCGCAGCTCATATAATACGTTCCTATCGGCGCAATTCTGAGTGAAGCAGTCCAGCTATTATCATCCTCAGAAATTTGTCCTCGAGGTGCGATGCATAAATAATCTCTGATAATTTTTAAATAAATTTCATTTAAAAATATTTCGTATTGGGGCATTTGTTTTTGATAATCTTCAGCAATGTCAGGCGATTCTTCTGATGCGACTAATGCTGTTTCTTTGATTTTAGTATTATCAGATAAATACTCAGATACCATTAAAATTAATTCTTTTGGAAAATGTAAAAGAATGGCGGGCAATCCTTTTAATAACCCTCTTGATAAAATAATGGCAGAAATAGCGCTCGTATATTCAAGCTCCGCAGGAATTAATCGATTAAGCACTAATTTTTTTCTGTCTGAACCACTATCTTCTAAAAAAACAGACTGCCTTAAATGCATCGCCAAAGAATATCTTATATTTCCAGGTAAAACAGATAGTGCTGCTTTTTCATCGCTCACACCATGCATCATTAACATTCGTATCATATTAATATTGATAAAAATTTGGGAATCATCACTAAAAACTCTTGCATGACGCACAGCATGCGATAAAGGCGTTTCTCTTTCACTCACATAAAAAGAAGTTTCAGAACGAATGCGTCGAGAAGCCAGTTCGTAAAAATATTTCCTCGTTGCAATAACACCTGTCGCCTTATTGATATCGATATCGTCTGGATACGTTTCGAGAAAAGATCGAAATACAGAAAATAATCGTGGTTCTGATTGAGCACAATGAATCATCATGTGTAACAATCGTGTGTAATTTATTTTATAAACAGTCAAATTTTCAGCGACACACTGCTTTGCTTTTGCAAACAATAAAGTAAACATGCGCGGATCATTTCTCAGCAATGCTAATTCCAACACAGAAATATCTTGATAAATTTCTCCGGGAGTGTTGCTTGCAGTCACACTGGAATGACCATAATCAAATATTGAAAAAAGAAAGGGAAATAAGCAGTTATCTCGTAAAAAAAAATCAACGATTAAGTGGTGATCACCCGCAACCGCCAAATTCAAAACATTTCTTTTGTTGAGTCCTTCTCGAGTTAAAAAACGCAGCTCAGTAACAACATGCAACCATTCTACTGTTTCAAAATTTCCCGCAGCAGCTGCAATCATCAAAGGAGTTTGCTCTTTATCATCCACAACATTGACGTGAAATCCTTGACCAAGAAGAAAACCACAGATTTCTTTTGTGTGCGCATAATGAAAAGGATTTTTTCCAAGGTCATCAGAAAGCGCAGTATCGATGACATAAGGTGTCGCAAAAAAATTTTTATCTCTTTTTCCCGCTTGATTATTAAAAAACCATTTTAATGCTGCTTTTGCTGTATTATTTTTATCAGCTGATTTTATTTCATTCACTAATGCATTAATAAAAGTAATAGTGCTATATTCTTTTTGCTTAAAAAGTGCATCCAACTCATCTCGTATTTTTTTCAATTCATTTTCTTGCACTTTAGAATCTTTACGCGAAAAGGCGATTAGTATTTTTTGAATCAACTGAGTTTGTATACTTTTTGGATCTGATTTCGCATCAAGCGGCGAAGGATACCAATCCATTTTCCCATCTGGAACAATACCGCTCACAAAATCATTCACTATTTTTGAAGCAGCAATTGCATTTGGATTCGCATGACTTGCAGACATGACTCACACCTCTAGATAAAATTTCTCCGCATTATACAAAACAATTCTTAAGGTTTTATTAAAAGGCACCTCTATAAATTGCTCTTTTGCGTTATAACTTCGTTGCGCTCATTTTTAAAATGCTCATTTATTAGCATATAAACTCCGCTTTTAAAAATTCGTGCACCTCGTTCTAACGCAAAATATCAATTTCTAGAGGTGCCTTTAAATGTAGACATCTCAATAAAGACATTTCATAATTCGTTTTTTTAGAAGGACACAAAAAAGAAATGACGCAAAACATTATTCAACTCAGCGATGTTTCAAAATCAATAAATGATCATACGATTTTGTACAATATTAATTTAGAAGTGCGTAACGGAGAATTTTTAACATTGCTCGGCCCTTCCGGCTGCGGTAAAACAACTTTATTACGACTCATTTCAGGATTTGAAACACCCACCACAGGAAAAATTTTCATCGATGGAAAAAATGTCGATGGATTAGCGCCACATTTGCGACACGTGCACACTGTTTTTCAAAGTTATGCCTTATTTCCACACATGAATGTGTATGACAATATTGCGTTTGGATTGCGCTGTCACAAATTGCCTAAAAAAGAAATCAAAGAACGCATTGCTGAAGTTTTAAAAATTGTAAAATTAGAAAAATATATTCATCGAAAACCTGATCAGCTGAGCGGCGGACAACAACAACGTGTCGCGATTGCGCGCGCAGTAGTGAATCGCCCTCTCGTTTTATTATTAGATGAACCACTCAGTTCACTCGATTATCGATTACGAAAAACCATGCAAATTGAATTGAAACAATTGCAGCGAAAATTAGGCATTACTTTTATTTTTGTGACGCATGATCAAGAAGAAGCACTCTCGATGTCTGATCGTGTGGTTGTGATGTATGAAGGTGGCATTGAACAAATCGGCACACCACGACAAGTATATGAAGATCCGCAAAGTTTAACCGTTGCTAATTTTATTGGTGAAACCAATATTTTCAAAAGTGAAATTATTGCGGTGGATGGAAAAATGTATACGGTTTCAATTGAAGGCAAACGCCGCATTATAAAAAGTCCACATTCATTTTCTGCAGGACAAAAAGTGAATATTCTTGTTCGCCCTGAAGATTTACGCGTGTGGGGACAAGCTGAAGTAGAAAATACACAAGATATGTTTCCTGGTGTTGTCGAAGAAGTTATCTATAAAGGAACCACGGTGGATTTGATTGTGCGTCTTTCACATAATCAACTCGTTTCTGCGACTGAATTTTTTAATGAAGATGATGATCGTTTGGAATATGCCATTGGTGAACCCGTTTGGGCAAGTTGGCTTTCCGGTTGGGAGGTCATTTTGCCTCATGAAGAATGACAGCACATTTAAATTATTTTCACTCAGCATTGTTTGGGTTTGGTTATTATTTTTTTCACTGGTTCCATATGGCCTTGTGATTATTGCAAGCTTATTAAGCCATAGTGAAAATAATTTAATTCAACTTCCTTTCACCATTAAAAATTATATTGATGTTAATAATATTATTTATTTAAGAATTCTAGAAAAATCTTTTTATCTCGCAGGATTATGCACTTTAATTTGTTTAGTGTTGGGATATCCATTCGCTTACATCATCGCGCGCATGAAAAGTTCTTTTAAAGGATTACTTATTTTATTGATCATTATTCCCTTTTGGACAAGTTCTTTAATTCGCACTTATTCAATGATTGCGATTTTAAAATCGAAAGGGATTATTAATTCTTTTTTAATGGGAATTGGATTGATTCATACACCACTGCCTTTAATTTTTAATAACACAGCGGTGCTCATTGGACTTGTTTATAATTTATTGCCTTTTATGGTGTTACCATTGCTCACCAATATTGAACGTTTAGATAATCGTTTAATTGATGCAGCGCGTGATTTAGGTGCGAATCGTTTAACGACATTTAGAAAAATTATTTTACCCTTAACCATGCCAGGAATTATTGCGGGATGCATTTTAGTTTTCTTACCCGCAATGACGATTTTTTATATTCCTGATTTATTAGGTGGCGCAAAATCTGTGTTAGCTGGAAATTTAATTCAAAATCAATTTTTAATTTCGCAAAATTGGCCGTTTGGATCAGCGATTAGTATTGTTTTAGCATTATTACTTGCGATGTTACTTTTAATTTATTGGAAAAGTACGCGCGGTAAAAAAGAGCGAGATTTATTATGACGCGCGCGACCTCTCCTTTTTACGTCACACTTATTTATTTATTTTTTTATATTCCCATTATTGTGTTAATTGCATATTCATTTAATAACGCACAATATTCATTGCTGTGGCATGGATTTTCATTGCGGTGGTATCAAGAATTATTTACAGATGCCGATTTGTGGGTGTCTGTTTGGCATTCATTATTATTAGGCGTGTTATCTGCAACGATTGCAACTGCTTTAGGCGGATTAGCTGCAGTCAGTTTATATCGTTACAAATTTTTCGGAAGAAATTTTTTGTACGCGCTCATTTTTATTTTAATTTTATCACCTGAAATTGTGATGGGCATTTCTATGCTTATTTTATTTAATTTAATTAATGTGCGTTTAGGATTTTGGACATTACTGTTTGCGCACATTACTTTTTGCATGCCATTTGTGGTGGTCACTGTTTACAGCCGCATGGTAAGTTTTGATAAATATATTTTTGAAGCAGCAAAAGATTTAGGCGCAACCGATGGTGTGATCTTTAATAAAATTATTTTACCGTTGCTGTGGCCGGCGTTGTTAGCGGGATGGTTATTGAGTTTCACACTCTCACTCGACGATGTAATCACCAGCTATTTTGTTGCGGGACCTGATTTTGAAATTTTACCGTTAAAAATTTATTCCATGGTGCGGCTCGGTGTGAAACCAGAAATTAATGCATTGTGCAGTGTCATGTTTATTGTGACATTGCTGATGGTCATGTTGTCGCAATTTATGTTGAGAAAAAAACCATGAAAATAATTTTCTCTCTTATTTTATTTTTTTTAGCGTCACTTTCTTTTGCTGAAGAAAACAGTGTGAATGTGTACGCATGGCCCGGCGTGATTCCGAATTCTGTGATTCAACAATTTGAAAAAGAAACGGGAATTAAAGTCAATTTTTCAACTTTTGATAGCAATGAAACTTTATATGCAAAATTACGTGCAACTAAAAACGCAGGATACGATGTCATTGAACCCTCCAGCTATTACATTGATCGCATGCGAAGACAAAATATGTTAGAAAAATTAGATAAAAATAAACTCTCTTATTTTAAAAATTTAAATCCAGAATTTTTAAATCAATCGTATGATCCACACAATGAATACAGCACGCCGTTTATTTGGGGCGTGACGGGAATTTTTATTAATAAAAATTATCCGCATTCAGCTGCTATTAAAAAATGGTCGGATTTGTGGAATAAAAATTACACCGATCAATTGATGTTACTCAATGATGCACGAGAAGTTTTTTCAATTGCACTTAAAACATTAGGGTATTCAGCGAATGATGCGAATTCTGATCACATTAAAAAAGCGTATTTAAAACTAAAAGAATTGAATCCGAATATAAAACTTTTTAACAGTGATGCCGTGATTTCAATTTTAATTGATGATGATGCGAATTTAGGAATGGCGTGGAATGGTGATGCGTTTAAAGCGAAGCAAGAAAAAGCACAAATTGAATTTGTGTATCCTGAAGATGGATTTGTGATTTGGGTCGATAATTTTGCGATTACAAAAAATGCGCCGCATCGTGAGAATGCGTATAAATTTTTAAATTTTATCTTGCGCGCAGATGTTGCTCAGAAAATTGCGTTAGATAATCTTTATCCCACAGCCAATCGCGCCGCACAAAATTTATTACCTGAAAAAATTAAAAATGATCCGCTCGTGTATCCTTCTCATGCGATTTTAAAACGCGGAGAATTTCAAACAGATATTCCAGATAGTGCGCTAGCTGTGTATGAAAAATATTGGGAAGAGCTTAAGATGAGCGAATAAAAAATCGCGCTCGTGCCCGTTTTTTTAAAATTCGTAATTTTTAATGTTCAACTATTTAATGCTATATGGTGTAGTTTATCTAGCATCCTGAGTCAAGAATTGACCAAATTCTGTAAAACCTAAAGCGCCAAGTTTTCGAACAATAGTAACTGTTTCTTCTTTGGCCTCAGTTTTTAATAAGATAGGAATTAAAATTTCTGCTCCATCTCGCCACATAAAAAAACCGTGCTCTTTGATTCTGTTTTCTACAATGAGTTGGAAAATTCGAGCAACTTTTTGTGGATAAGTGTCTGCAGATGAAATTAATCTATTCATTACTCCACGAACATGATTAATAATCTTATTCTTCGATAAGACAATAATTATTTGATCTAAAATCCACTCATCATCAATGAACTCGAGTTGCACCCACCAGCCAAACTCTTCTAGTGGTGAATATTCGGTTAACTGTTCGCATTTAGCGAGAACAAATTCCCATAGCTGAATGGCTTGTGTTTTGAACTTTTCAGGTGTCGCTCTTCCGGCAAAGTCAATAAGATGTTTTATTATGTTAATGTTATTTTTATTGAATAATGTAATCATTAACTCATCATTAAAGTTAATTTTTCCACGAAGAAAAAATATTACGACATGATCCAAAAGCTGAGTTTCAATTTGTTTTGGCTCTTCCTGTGAGTAATTGAGTAATTGTACAGCATATAAATATTCAGCTTTAATTAAATCGAATATTTCATCATAGGGCTGGCATAATAAATAGGCTGACCAAGCAGCATTAAGAAAATCTGCTTGATTTTTATCATGCGGAAAAATCAATTGAATATGTTTGTAAGTCCAATCTTTATCTAGCAAATGAAGCCACGGAAGCCACCGCCCATACATAGAATGAACCGCTTTAGATTTTTCAAATTTAATATTTAGATGCTCATTTAATGAATCAAATAATCCTAAATAATCTCTTAGGCTTGATTTTTCTTTTGGTATGTTCACTTTCCTCATAACCCAAAGACCATATTGAATTCCACACGCAAGAGCCATACTGCGCGTGCTATTTATTGCTAACTGAGAATAATCTTTATCTTCAGCATCTAATCTCTTTTCTCGATCAATATCGGGATCAGAATCAGTTAGGCAATTTTGAATGACTGCCCAAATTAATTCTTTATATTCTAAGGATGGTTCATTTGATTTTAGGGCAAAGCTTTTTTCTAATAAACGACAAGCCGCATCTCTTATGCCTGATATACCAGCATCAATGTCATCATTATTAGCTGGTTCTAAATTTTTGTTATCGCTAGTAGCCCAAATCAAAAAATTCAATATTGATAGCCAATCAAAATTATTAGTCTCTGTTGCTGACTTTTCAAGTCCGTAAATAATTGATCGCAAATAAATACACTTAGTCAAGTGCAATTTTTCGAGCGCTGGAATATATTCCATGTACCGGTTAGCAACCGAATTTTGTAACACACCAGCTAGCCCTTCAATGGATTCGCCAAAAGGGTTGTTTGAAGAAGGAATCCAATTATTTAAATAATCTGCAATTTCTTCAATGGATTTTTTATCAAAATCACTGGGCTTGATTGGACTACTAAAACCTGTGCGCACTCCTGTCATATAAATTAGAAAAGTTGGATTATCTATTTCTCCGTACTCCTTGCGCATTGAGTCAAAATTAACTTTATCATCACCTTCTAAAAATTCACTAATAAGGTATAAAAATCTGTACCGTCTTCTTTTGTTTTTTTCTTGATATTCTTCTTCATTAGAGGAAAAAAACGTAACGTTATAAATAAAATCTAGAACTAATTTTTTATCATTTTGAGATAAAGCAGAATATGAATTTTTTAATAATACCGCATACTCATGCCAAGCATCATTAGATTCAGCTAATTGGTTATTTAGTAAAAGTGTCCTTATAACATCTTGGTGATTTAAATTTTTTTCAGATAAATAAAGAGCGATTCGACTAAATATAGGAAATTGTTGACTTAAGAGATGACGAACAATCTCGTTGATTGATTCTGGTTTTTGATTAAGTAAAGATTCGTATGTTTCAACAATCCAATTAATGAGTACATCTCTCACATCACCATTGATATCATTATTTGGATTGGCAATTGTTTGCCGCCAAGAGCAAGAATAATCTTTAAATCCATTTATTTCCCTATTGCTAATTTCGTATTCCATGCATTTTTTTAATTTACGGCAAAGTAATTTAACAAAATTATTTTTTACCTCATAATTTTCAAGATGAAAACTAATTTCTTTTATTTTTTCGTTGAATTCCCAATCATTGAGAAATCTGTGTTTGTAGATTTGATATTTTTTCTCTGAAGGTTGAATATCTAGAAGGTTCTTGCATATTTGTATTGCTTCATCGTTTAAATGAACTTTTAAAAAATACACAACTAATTCGGCAACTTTACTGGGTAGTAATAATTGATATGGGTTATCCAAGCTTTGAATCGCTTTTTTTTGTAATTCTTTAGCATATTCAGGCGGCATAGCTAATGCAGCATTAATAAAATCCTCATGGATTCGTGGATTATTGGTTGCTGGAATTTTTTTTATTGCGGATAAAACTTTTTCTGGGGAAAAAGACGCCATCCTCGCTAAATATTTTGATGGCTCCCAAAATGAAGCTTGAAGTGTTCCATCTATTTCTAAAACTTGCGGGGGGGATTGAAAAACATTTTCTGCCTCCAATGCTTCAATCCAATCAGGAGATTTTAAATTTTTAAAGAGATAATCGTATGCTACTTTTGTGGTAGTTTTTTTGAGTGCTTGTTTGACGTGTTTCCTAGTGGGCATCATTCTCACCTGATTTTATGATTTCATCAATATCGTGCATTGATTCAAATACATCTGGCTCCAATAATCCAATTAAGAATTCTTCTAAATGGGATAGCCGTAAAATAAATAAATCTTTATCCGTTGAGCCATATTCAGAATGAAGCGTCCCATTAAAATAATCTAGAAATGCATTCCATTGCATTGCAATTGCTTCTTCAACCTGTTCTGGCAATTTTTCTTCGCTATGCTTTGTATTAAGTGTTCTTAAAGTTGCAATTGCTTTTTCTTTTCTTAAAACATGTATTTGATCGTTGAGTTGAAAGAAACCTCTACATTCTATGAGGAAATTTTTTATTCGCTCTATGTGAAAATCAAGCCATGTTATTTCAAGGTACGCTTCAATTTTTTGATCTTCCCATTTTGCTTTCAGCTTATCAGTTAGCATACCTAATTTGTCAGTTTTTTTTCCAAAAGGCACGTTAATATAATCTGGGAGTTTATTTAATAACTCTCTTATACCGAATGCTGCCATTCGTATATTGTCTGGAATGTTGTCCGCATTTAACACATTAAGAATGCTTTCATACGCTTCACCAAGATTATGATTAGTAGTTTTTAAAACATTCTTTAGTCGAGTCCTATTTTCGCTAGTACGACTATTCCTCGGATCAAGCATAGTGTTTATCCGTCAAAATGCGCTTATAAAGAAATATGCATTCTAATTAGTGATGCAGGTTTTGCAAGCATCAAAAAAATTCATTTACTGCAAGAAAGACGCAGCTATCTCAGGAAATTAATCAATCTAAATAACCGCGCCTCTCACAGCAAAAAAGTTTTATTGACACGCAATAACGCCAATCAAAAAAATGATTAAACAGATATTGGTTAGCTTGATAAACATTAAGAGGTACAACTAAGAATGGAAAGCGAAAAGAAAATTACATTAAAAAATTTTAAATGTAAAGTGTTTTTAAATGAAAGCTTCTAATTTTAATGTTGATGCAACAAGTCTCACAATTTCATGCTTGCCGTGCCCTGTTGGATTACTTTCTTCTCTTATTTTTACAATACCCACACTTTCCATTTCATGAATATCGCGACGCACTGCAGCCACTTTGCGATGGGTTGTTTTCGCTATATTAGCAATTGAGTCAGGCTTCTTTCTAATACTATTAATCAATTTAAGTTTTGTTGTACTAAGAAAATGAAGCATTTCAACGGGGTCAACAAAAATTAAAGTAGCGCATTGTTTTTTTATAGGTTTTCCTTTGTCTGCTGCGCGCATCACTCTTCTTGCTTTTGCAAAAAATTCTTCAACAGAACCCGTTTTAACTTTTAAAGTTTTAGTCAATTTCGGATTACTTATTTTTTTGTTCTTTAACCTTTTCATGTAAAACCCTCCATTCTTGCTCAAACTGACTTACAATATCTTCAAAATTAATAAAATCTATGTGCTCTTCATTCCCCATATAATGCTTGTGATGATATCCATGGCAATTATCATATCCCAACACTCGACCATTATCTTTAGCGTAGAGATTAAAATTAATATAAGAAAGACTATAACGCACAATCTGTTCTAATTTATCAACCGTTACAAAATACTTCAAAACCCCATTACCTCTTTTTTTCAGGCAATTCAACCAACTCATCTACTGCTGTAGTATATTTTTTTGAACGCCTCTGCTTCTTTGTGTTTTTATTATAACACAAAGAACCCAGATAATATGTTATGTGTTTTTTCTGATTTCGTTTATGCAAAATAACTCCTGCTTTATAAATTAATTTATTCAAATCCATGCGACAGAATTTTTTTTAGACTTATTTTTATTTATCTTTCTTTTATTAAAATTATTTTTCATAATTGAAACCCCGCCACCACCGCCACAACCAATGAAACAATGATCGAAACAGCAATCGCAAATTTTCCACCCGCCACTTGATACGGCCCAGACATTTTTTTAATGTACCGACAA
Source organism: Gammaproteobacteria bacterium (assembly GCA_013287845.1). GTDB lineage: Bacteria > Pseudomonadota > Gammaproteobacteria > DSM-16500 > DSM-16500 > JABDDA01. The sequence goes on along the minus strand of JABDDA010000009.1, from coordinate 953 downwards.
CTCCACGCCATCATCGCCGGCATCATCGCTTGTAATAAAATACAAAATACGCCTGCTAAACTTAAAAATGCAATGAATGCTTTCGGATAAAAAATAACAACAGCGAGTGGTGGAAGAAATGTAACAGCTGTCAGAAAAATTTTTGACACGCCTTCTTTTTCTATTTTTAATCCATCGGCTAAATAATCAAATAACGCGAGCGATACACACACAAATGCAGTGAGCATACAAACCGAAGTAAAAACACCCGACAGTAATGTAATATTTTTAGCAGGCACATAAAACATAATCGCATTTAATAATCCAGTCAGCGGCTGCGATAAATTTTTTAATTGTGACAAACTTGAATCACCTGCATAAGGCACTGTTCCAAAAATCACTGCAATCCAAACGGTATAACAAACTAACGGAATAAATGATCCAATTAAAATAGCCAAACGAATTTTTTTAATATCATCTAAAAAATAATAACGCAATGTTGGAACAATCACAGAAAAACCAAATGACGTAATCGCAACCGTCATCGCAGGTAATAAATAATGAAATTCAGATTGCGAATAATTTTTTACTGACACATGACTTGCAATAAAAATCATTAACAAAAGTAAACTGATTACTTTAATCAACATAAAAATACGATTAAATAAATCCACTTGTTTCACGCCGCCGACAACAATTGATCCAAAGACAATTAAAAAAGAAACAGCAGCAAGCCACAGCGGCATTTCAATACCTATTCGTTTCAATAATCCTGATAGTAAATCTTGTCCACCTGAAACATATGCAGCTACTAATGAATAAAGAAATAAAAGATACACACTCCACACAATTATTTTTCCTAAATGCCCTAATGTTGCATTCGCCATTGAAATAATATGACTGCCTTTAGGAAAACACAGTGTGACTTCTAATGTGAGTAATGCAGTGAATGCCATTAAAATCCAACACGCAAT
>JABDDA010000008.1 GCA_013287845.1 Gammaproteobacteria bacterium | reverse complement strand
GACGTAAGAAAATATGAAAGATAATCGTCATCGCAGGTTCTGATGCGCCCAAAATTTCATGCTTACCTTCGGGACTCATAATTCCAAGCGCCACAATCGGTGCTGCAATCATGGCTTCGATCGTTGCAATAAACCATCCAATCGCACCAAATGTAAAAATAATATAAGGGATTAAAGGAATATAAACCGCGAGCATCCCACCAAAGACCAAGAGTGCTCCCATAAAGAACGTGATAGGTAAGATAAGGAAAGTATAAATTTCTGAAACTGCATATCCAAAGCCTTGCACAGATGACATCACAGATGCACCTGCAACACTCGCAAAAATAAGCGCAATTAAGAGTACAAATACGATTTGAATCGTAATTAAAATACTTTCTCCAAATATTTGTAATGAAATAACAGGATTTGCATTTCCTCCTGTTGTTGCCGACATAAAACCGTCCATGATTAACGTGCAAAGATCCACTCCATTCACAGAACAACTGGCACCACTTGTTTGCCCCCCATTTCCTGCAGCTTGTTCTTTATTGACTTGTTTGATTAATGCAATGCCCTCTGCATTTAAAACATCTATTTTTGCAGCCCATTTTGCATTGCTGTTGAAAGGTGAAAGACCAGAGTAACTTTGAGGACTATCCGAATAAGTTGGATTCTGTCCTGTGGTGGGAAGATCCACATAAGAATCATTTAATCCTGCTTGTGTTTTATTTCCCAAATTGGCAATTGCATAATAATAACCCCCAGCATTAATCCATCCATTTGCTTTGGCTTCATTTAAAAGACTGGTGGTATCCAATGTTGCACCCCACGTCATCGCCCCCGCTGAATTAGAAGATTGCGTGAGTGCTTGTAAAACATATCCCGCATAAAGATCTGCATTTGCTTTTAAAAAATTACCGCCAGCAAAAGTTTGCAATGAATAAGGCCAATAAAGAGAACTGACTATTTGGACTGATTTTATTGTAGGCATCACAGGAAAATTACATAGAAAATAGCTAGGAGCACCCTGAGCCGTACAATAATCCTGTACAAACTGAGGCGGCGGAAACATAGGATTCAGTATTCGATTATTCATAAAATCATTATAAAGATGATCGACATAAACAAGTTGTTTTGCAATTTGTCCTAAGGCTGGCACCATTGCTTGATAAGCATTTTTTCGTGCATCAGTCGCTTTAGGATTTGCATCACCTGTTAATCGTATTTTTCCACACGCTTGCACACCGGGTCTTCCGCCCATGTAATAACCACCTGCATCGGAGACGTAAGTATTAGTAATATCTAACATGGCAGAATCAGTCATTGCACACCAAGGATCTGTACTTTGGTAACAATAATATCGATCAGAATAATCTGCTTTCATCGTCGCCTGACACACTAATGCTTGAAATAAATTTTGTGTGTCGACTTTAGGGCCTGTTCCCGCCATTCCATCCGTTGGAATTTGTGTCGCACCGCCGGCTTGAATGAAATTAATTGCTGCTGTCCAAACAGTATCCGCAGCACCCACACCTTGCAGAATGAACCACATGACGATAATTTGCATCAAACAATAGCCCGTGTTCATGGGCATCAATCCTACAATTCCTATCACGGTTCTTAACGGTACCCAAAGTGAATGCCATTTTCCTAAAAATTCTCCTTCGGTTGCTGTTTTTAATACACCCACAATTGTGGTGTAAGTCACCATTAATGCAGCAACAGCTAATAATCCTGTATTAAATGCTTTGAACATCGCACCTAAAATACCGGAACCAATTCCCGGTAACACAACAATTCCTTTTCCTGCTCCTAAACTTCCGCCAATAATTCCAAAAATATTTCCGAGATAAACAACGGACATATCATTTGCTGAAATTTGAAAAACATTAATCATGGATTATTTTCATCCTGAGAATTATTAATTTTTTGTTGACGCCATTCTTGAAAAGTACAACCGAGTTTTCGATTTTTTGTTTGGAAAAACCAAAAATGATATTTAAATGCTTGCGCACCAAATAATGCTGCGGTTGCAAAAGAAAGAATGAGTCCTGCAAATGTTCGGTGCCAAATTAAAAGATAAAATCCAATACACAGTGAAAGAACAGAAAGCACTAAAAAGAAAATTGAAAAAAAGGAAAAGTTTGCTTGCGCTTGTCGTAATTCTTCTTCACTGAGATTAAAACGTTCTGCAGCTGCATCAAATGTTTCCGTTCGTGTGGGTGTTGCAGGTGTAAATAAATCTTTAAGCACTCTCCAAATCGTTCGATTCTGATCTTTGAGCGCATCGTAACCCACCCAACTACGTGGATTAAGAAATGTTTTTCGATTGACCTTTAAAACATCTTTCACAGACATTTTTACTTCCCTTTAAATGTTTTAGCGTGAATAACAATAACATTAAAAGTTTACGCTTTCCATACCATTCCAGTATACTAACAGAACATTTAGAAATGGACACACTATGCCAAAATTAGATTTAGATGCCTCACATGAGTTTTGGAAAAATTATGATGCCACGGCGGCAATTTATCGTGTGATTGCATTTATGGAAACAGTAGAGGATTGGACATTCGATGGCAACCCTACGTTAGAAAGAACAATAACAGCACTCGGCGAAACACTCGATCAACTTTCTCGTTTCGAATTAGGTAAAGAAGAACAATTCGTTACCTTGTGCGCGCATATTAGAACCTCCCGCATTTTGCGTTTGTTACAAGCAATTGACACAATTGACCCAGGTTCTGCTTCAAAAATATTAATGTACGCAGAAGAACACAACACACCCGATCACATTTTGGCAGGATTATTTTTGCGAAGAAATATTGTGTTTGAACGATTACGTTTATTGTCTCGCGTTTTTTCTCCCGCGCGATTTGAATTAGTATTAAAAGCTTTGGAGCAAGAAAATGTTTAAATTATTTTTCATTTGTATTTTTTTATTTTTATTCGCGGTAAGTTATGCGCAAGGATTTTTTTCTTCTCATACAGAAAATACACCGAAAAGCGCAGTAACACCGTCTTCTATTTCACAAAGTATTTCGCAAAAAAGCGCGCAGATACAAGCTCAATTACAACAACAGTCTTCAAAGACTGTTCCCTCTGCAGATACTTCTAAAGAAACAGTTTCTGCACCCATTGCTGCACCCGCTCCTGCTGCAGTTTCTGAAAAAGAAAAACCAAAAGAAGTAAAAAAAGAAGGGGAAATCTCACCACCTTCTACTCTCTCGAGTGAAACAAAATCACCCGCTAGTGCAAATGCACCTTCTTCATCTGATAATACAGCAGGTACGTACACGGGTTTTCAAAGATCATCTGGAAGTGCAGGAAGTATGACAAATTCAAACACCCAAGACAGCGACAAAGGATGGAACATTAAGTATTAAGGAGCTTTTATGCATTATTTTTTTAGAAGAATAGTTGTGATTTTATTTTTTTTATTGCCCAGCCTTTCCTATGCGGATGAAAATACGCAAATACTCAATTCCATTCTTGCACGCTTGAATCAATTGCCTAACTATATTGCGAGCTGGTTGGATACGGATGATAAAAATAATTACATTCCTATCAATGGCACGTTATTTAGTTTATTCAATCAATCATCCGGTACGGATGAAACCAGTCGCCTCTCCTATACAAATACTTTAGTGAAACTTTATTACGGTGGAAGTGTTCCTAAAGATGCGAATGATTATAGTTATACGACTTTGCGACAAACCTATTTAAATTCTTATCCTTCGGGTTCTCAACAACAATCCTTGATTAGTAAAAGTATTGCAAATTACATGCAATATGTATCGGGCAATGGCATTCGACTTGATAGTCCAGACGATAGTTGGGTTTCGAATAAAGCAAGCGCTTCACAGAAAAGTTATTATGCGCTTTATAAAACAATGGCGGCAATGCAATCGTATAATGATTACATCATCAGTAAACTCATGATTGATCAACAAGCGAATACGAGTTATCCCAAAGGAATTCCTTCACGATCTGAAGGTCAAGCAGCCAATACAACCGATATTCTTGCAGCAACAACAGATTTAGCAGGATCTTCTTCTTGGTATAGCGATGTCGGCTCTGAATCATTAGGACTCGTGTTGCGACAAATGTTAATTTTTAATTCGCAAATGTATATATTGCTGACACGCATCTATCAAACAGAACAACAAATGTTAGTTGCGCAATCACTTGCAAATGCATTAACGATGTCGAGTTTAAGTTTGGGTTACGGGCAATTACTTTATACACAGGCATTAAGCGGGCAATGATGTTAACCACTTTTCAAAAAGAAATGATTGTGGTGTTAGCGTTAAAATGTGTTGCGTTATTTCTTTTGTGGTTTTTCTTTTTTTCGCATCCAATCGCAGAAAAGTTGGATGCGAAAAAAATTGCAGAACATTTTCATTCAACGTTTTGAACTTGCTCGCGCATTTGTTCGATTAAAACTTTCAATTCAACCGATACACGCGTTGTTTCAACATTGATTGATTTTGCGCCTAACGTATTGGCTTCACGATTTAATTCTTGCATTAAAAAATCTAATCGACGACCCACCACACCGCCTTGTTTTAAAATACGTCCCACTTCTGTGATATGCGTTTCCAATCGATCGATTTCTTCTGTGACATCAAATTTTTGCGTAAACAAAATCATTTCTTGTTCTAAACGTGTGACATCTAATTCCATTTTAAGATCTTTAAATCGCGACATCAGACGTTCACGTTGTTCACTGAGAATCACTGGAATATGTTTTCGCACTTTCTTTAATTCTTCGCGCATAGCTTCTACTCGTTGTAAAAAAATATTTTTTAATTCTTCACCTTCACGCGCACGCACTTCGACTAATTTTTTTAATGCATCTTCGAGTAATTCTAAAATTTCATCTTCTAATATTTCAAAATCAACTTCAGGAATTTGCACCACACCCGGCCATTGCAAAATATCCATTGCATTAACAGATGCCGTATCTGAAATAAAATTTGAAATTTTTTGTGTGGCATGACACAGCTGCGCGGCGAGTGCTTCATTAATCACAATTTCAGAACCAATATGATCACCCGGTTGATATCGTAAATAAAATTCTATTTTTCCGCGTTTAATATGATGACGAATGCGTTCGCGAGTCAGCATTTCTAATTCGTGTAAACTTTCAGGAAGACGCACGCTGATTTCAAGATAACGATGATTAATGGAACGCACTTCACACACTGCACTGCCCCATTTTCCTTGTCCTTGCACACGTGCAAACGCTGTCATGCTTTGAATCATATCATTTCCCTATGTCTTAATTTTAAAAAGCCATTATAATGACGACCCACTTTATACACGAGAATTATTATGCGCCCGAGTCACCGTCAACCCAATCAATTACGCGACATTCAGATTACACGAAATTTTACTAAACATGCAGAAGGATCTGTTCTCGTGCAATTTGGTGATACGCAAGTTATTTGCACAGCAAGCATCGCAAGTAATGTTCCTCCTTTTTTAAAAGATTCAGGAAAAGGATGGATCACTGCAGAATATGGCATGCTTCCACGTGCAACACATGATCGCGTCCCGCGCGAAGCAGCAAAAGGAAAACAAGGTGGGCGCACACAAGAAATTCAACGATTGATTGCGCGATCATTACGTGCAGCGGTGGATTTAACTTTATTAGGCGAAAATACCATTACAATTGATTGCGATGTCATTCAAGCGGATGGTGGAACACGTACTGCATCGATTACCGGTGGTTGTGTTGCACTGTATGACGCTATTCAATTTTTAAAAAAACAGGGAAAAATAAAAAACGATGCGTTCAAACAATTTGTTGCTTCTGTGTCGGTTGGAATTTATAAAAATATTCCAATTTTAGATTTAGATTATTCAGAAGATTCGAATGCAGAAACGGATATGAATGTGGTAATGACAGAACACGGTGGATTTATTGAAATTCAAGGCACTGCAGAAAAAAATATTTTTCAGCAAAGTGAGTTAGATAAAATGTTGGAGTTGGCGAAGGAAGGAATTCAAAAATTAATTACAGTGCAAAAAACTTGATGATTGTCATGCCAGCGTGCTTTTAGCTGGCATCCAGTGATATTAAAAATAAAAATATTCAGCTGTCATGCCAGCATGCTTTTAGCTGGCATCCAGTGACTTTAATAATTAAAAGTTGGATGCTGCCCCTCTCGCAAAAAGCGCTCGGCTGGCATGACAAATAAAAAATTAACGTTGTTGTGGTTGAGGAATTTTTTGTTGACGTGCAGCTACAATTTCTTCATACAAATAAGCCGCCATACGATCGCGAACAGCAGGATCATTTAAATTAGCAGCGCGCGAAAAAGGCAATTGATTTTGACCAAAATGCACTTCGCCACCACTGATTTGTTTATTGCGTGAGACATCAGAAATTTTTGCATTTACATTTTTTGCTGCATCAGAAATAAATGAAAGCGCAGCATAACCATGTGCATCACCAATTTCTATCACAGGATAAGTGATGACTAATAAAGAACGTCGATCATTAAATTGAAGCCAAACTAATTCTTCAGAAGAGGGAGCAGCGGCAGGTTTTGTTGCTAATAAACGAAAACGCATTTTTTCAGCTAAATTTTTACGATTTTCATGTTCGCCTGAAATACGTGCTAAGAAATTTTTTAATTCTTCTTCACCATTCACAATCATGATTTTTTTGACGATCGTTTGATCGCCAATCATAACTGAAGTTGAAAAAGTGTTTGTTGCTGTCATTGTAAAACTCCTGAATTCCTTTGATCTTTATACCTATTATAACCATCAAACCTTAACGAAATCTTAAGGGTTTTCCGAATAATCAACTACCAACGGCGCATGATCAGAAAATCGCTGATCTTTATAAATAGACACTGATTTTACAGATTCTTTTAAGCCCGGCGTAATCACTTGATAATCAATTCTCCACCCTACATTTTTAGCCCAGGCCTGTCCGCGATGTGACCACCAAGTATATTGGTCCGGTTCTTGATTTATCAAGCGGAAGGCATCCACAAATCCAAGTGAGCTAAATAGCTGATCCATCCACGCACGTTCTTCGGGTAAAAATCCTGAATGTTTTTGATTGCCACGCCAATTTTTTAAATCGATTTTTTGATGAGCAATATTCCAGTCGCCGCAAATAATCATTTCTTTTCCGCTCTCGCGGATTTTGCGCAACTCTATCGCGTATCGATCTAAAAAATCAAATTTAATTTTTTGCCGTTCTTCACCGCTTGTGCCGGATGGTAAATAAATTGATGCAATCGAAATATTTCCAAAATTAGCTTCAACATAACGACCTTCTGTATCGGCGTCATGCCAACCTAATCCATATTTTATTTCGAGTGGTTTTTGTTTTGTGTAAATGCCAACACCGCTGTAACCTTTTTTTTCTGCGTAATGAAAATAAGAATGATAACCTTGGGGCTGAAAAATAGGAGAAAGCAAATCTTGCTCTTGCGCTTTTAATTCTTGCAAACAAATAACGTCTGCATTTTGTTTTAACATCCAGTTGAAAAAACCTTTTTTTGCGGCGGAGCGGATGCCGTTTAAATTCAACGTAATAATACGCAAGAGAATTTCCTTAAAAATAGTAAAAAGTTTTTGCGAGAGGATCCGAGCCGCGCGCAATTCACATTTTTATTTAATTAAATTTTTTAATAAATTATTCGCGCCGCCTTTCAATTGATCCTTAATTTGATCTTGAACTTTTTCCTGTACTTTTTCTTTTACATTTTGAACTTCTTTTTGAACCGCTTGTTTTAATATCGCATCTGTATCTAATCGAATATTCGGATTATCTAAACTTCCTGTCACATGCACAGGAATATTAAGCCCATATAAATTCCACACACCATTTTTTTGTTGCTGCTTTGAATGCAATACGAGTGAATAATTAATCGTTTCATTCGTTAAATTAATGGTGCCATTTCCTTTTGCTTCCACACGCGATGCGTCTAAAAGTAAATCATTATTACTCATCACACCTGAATGAATAGTAAACGTACCGGTTAAACTTTCAAATGGCGTTTGATTCGCATTCGAATTTTTTGGAATTTGTTTCTGCATTACCGATTGCGCTGTATCCATTAAAAATCCAATGTCGACTCCTTCCAATACCCCTTTATTAAAACTAAAACGTCCTGTTCCATTTAAATTTCGAACGAGTTCATTTTTATCTGTACCCACCGTCGTGACAGAAAAATTAATATTCCCTGTCGCTTTCACTTTAAATTTATTATTCGGTGAAAGATCTTTTAATAAGGGTTCGACTTGAATATTCGTAATCGCCGCTTGCGTTGATGTTTGCGGAGACGCGCCATTTAAATTCACTGTCATTTGTCCATTCAATTGTCCTTGATACATTTCTGCTGTCACAGGATTCAATTGTAAAATTCCTTTTTCAAATAACATTTGTGCATTGACATTTTTTGCTTTGAATTTTTCTGTTTTAAGTTCATCAATTTTAAATTGTCCTGTCACTTTAGGCTGTGATAACAATTCAGTGATATTCACTTTCCCGTGCAACGTAATATTCTGCGCATTCATTACTAATTGCGCTTCTGCAGTGGAATTTTTTAAATTCACATTTCCTTTGAGAGAAAAATTTCCTGCTAAATTATTAGTGGTTGAAGCAAATTTAAATTGTGTTGAAACAGGAAAAGAATCATTCAAGCTAATATTTTTTGCGTTTAATTCAAGATCAGAAATTGTCGCACTTGTTTTCGACGTTTCATCTGTCCAATTCACTTGTACATTGGTGACATCCACACTAGGAATCGCTAATGAAAATGCGCCCATTGTTTTAGAAGTGGTGTTATCTGATTTTTTTTCAAAAATTCTCCAATTCGTTTCATTTGCTGCATTTTTAATTAAATTTAATTTCACGCCTTTTAAAACCAGCCCACTCGTTTCAATTTGAGATGTTAACAATGGAAGTAATTTCACACCCATCGATGCTTGATCTATTTCTGCAAATATTTTTTGATTAAACCCAGCAGGATTGCTAAGTGACATATGTCCTGCTTTCAATCCTAAATAAGGAAAAAATGACCACGATAACTCACCATCAATCACCAATTGTCGACCTGTGTTTATCTGTACTTGTTCAATGATCATCGGTTTAAATCGATTAGGACTGATAAAAGTAACAAGTACAATCGCGGTAATCACTGTTAATAAAATAATAGCGCTGATGACCATCGCAATTCTTTTTAGAGTTTTTTTCATGGGAGTTTTTCCTTTTTAAATCTTTTGTGAAGCGGAAGTATATATCATTAAAAATGAAATTTGGATATAATCCTTGAAAAAATATATCTATTAACGAGGATAATAATGAGATTTTCACAGTGGCTTCGTTTATTCATTTTTTTCATTATTTTGATCATTGCAATTTTTTTCAGCAGATATCGATTTTTATTACGCCCACAAAATGAAGAACACGAAAATTTCGGATTGAAATTAAATCATCCTGAAAATTCCACTGCTTTTCTAGTGTTCAAACAGCTAGGACAAAATACGTTAGATAAAGTGGTATCCGATCCCAAATTACAACCTACATTTTCATCTGTCATCAGCAGATCAAATCACGTATCAGAATATGATGAACGTTTAACTGAATTAAGAAAAATAAGTGGAAAACAAATTCAATGCGCGATTCATAATCATACTCAAAAATTTCCTGCGCTTTTATTTTATAAACCTAAAATCCATAAAAAAATGGAATTAGCTCTTTATATTAATTATTTCATCAATGCACTGCATTATGTTCATTATGCAAGAGCGAATGAAGGCGCACGCTGCGGAGAAATGGTCGGTATTGCGTCACTTCATATTCTTCAACACATGTTGGAAACTCAACAATGCATTAACCTGCAGCAAAGAAAAATAATTGTCCCGCATCATAAAAAGAAAAACACAGAAGATGAACATGTTTATCTGTTAATCAGTCCTTGGACTATTCCAACAGGTCGATTGAATTCTTTTAGTCAAAAACAGCAAGGAAATACTTTTATCTTGGATCCATTCGCAGATATTTTTATTTCTGTAAAAGATAGCTTAAGTGACTCGAGTCGTTATCCTTATTATCAAGAAAAACATCCAGACGATGGATTTATTTCTCCGTGGTCTTTACATTGTCCTGATTCAAAAAGTATGACGCGCATTAGCAAAAATTATGAAATGGATTTTAATACTTTCTTTTTCGCTACATTACAACATATTAATAAAGTTTTTTCTGAACAAGCGACTCAGCTTCCGTTAGAATTTGTTTGTGATGCGAGCGCACAGCAATATGCTTATGATTATGTAGAACGAAGCGGACCCGAGCCGCAAAAATTTTTGATCCAACATGATATTTAAGTATAATCTGCAAAACATTTAAGGACTGCACATGTACAAAATTATTTTCTACACACCTCAATCTCATGCCGAACAAATTAAAAACGCGATGTTTGAAAAAGGCGCGGGAAAAATAGGTGATTATGCGTGCTGTTCTTTTCAAACGATCGGTGAAGGACAATTCATGCCGCTTTCAGGAAGCAATGCATTTATTGGCCACATTGATAAATTAGAAAAAATTTCAGAAATAAAAGTAGAAATGGTTTGCGATGATAAATTTATTCGCGATGTGATTGCGGCATTAAAAAAAACACACCCTTACGAAACACCTGCGTATCAAGTATTGCGCATTGAGGATTTTTAATGACACAAACCTATTTATTTTACGACATTGAAACCACCGGCTTAAATAAAGCCTTCGATCAAATTTTACATTTTGCAGCTATTCGCACGGATACTGAATTAAATGAATTAGATCGCTACGATATCAAAATTAAACTCAATTCAGATGCAGTCCTTTCACCTTACGCATTAAAAACACACCGCATCGGAATAAAAGAAGCACAGCAAGGAATTAATGAATTTGATGCAATGAAACAAATTCACCGTTGCGTAAACACACCCGGCACCATTAGCTTAGGTTATAATTCACTGGGATTTGATGATGAATTTTTGCGATTTTCTTTTTATCGAAATTTATTACCGCCTTACACACATCAATATGAAAATCAGTGCGGCCGCATGGATTTATTTCCACTCGCGATTCCTTATTTTCTTTTTAAAAATGAAATAATCACATGGCCTAAAGATAATTTAAAATTAGAAAATATTAATAAAGAAAATCAATTTCATGATGGACGCTCACATCATGCAATGACAGATGTTGAAATTACTTTAGCACTCGCAAGAAAATTTTTTGCTGAACGTGAAATGTGGGATTACATCAAAGGATTTTTTAATAAAGAAACCGATCAAAAACGTTTTAAGCAATGGCAGCAAGGATCAGGTGAACATTCAGCTGCATTATTAATTTCGAATGAATTTTATCGGGAAAATAACTATCAAACGTTAGCTGTATTATTAGGACAACATCGTCATTATAAAAACCAAATGATTTGGCTGCGTTTAGATAAATTTAAGTTTGATGAAAAAACAACACGTGAAGATTTATGGACAACGAATAAAAAATGGTGCGAACCGCCTTTTGTGTTTCCATTAAAATCGCGTTTTCAAGAAAAGCTCTCTCCTTTAAATTTATCTATCGCGGAAAATAATTTAGCTTGGCTGCAAAAACATCCTGATTTTTTAAATGAAATAAAAAATTATTTTTGTGAATATCAATATCCTGTTTTGCCGACAACCGATGTCGATGCCAGCTTATATCTCAATGGATTTTGGACACCTCAAGAAAAAAATATTTGTGAAAATTTTATGACAGCAACACCTCAAGAAAAATCACACATGATTGAAAATATGAATAATCCAATTTTAAAAGAATTAGCAACACGCGTGTTAGGTCGGCATTTTCCAGAAAGTTTATCTTTTAAACAAATGAATGATTTTTCAAATTATCTGCAGCGCATTCATTCATCCGATGAAACAAAAATTCCGCATGATTTTAAGGGTGAAAAACATTTGACGCCGCAAAAGGCATTGATCGAAATTGAATTAATTCGAGGCAATGAAACGTTGGATGAAAATCAAAATATTTTATTGGATGAATTGGAAGAATACTTGCGGAAATTATAAAAACCTTTCAGCACAAATACGACATCAAACATTTTTTGTTTCGCCCTTTCAGGGCTCCAACCATTTTCATTTCATTTACCCAGGGTTGCGGGCGCGAAAAGCACGCGCCCTTAACCCTGGGCTAGGCCGACAAAAAACGTCGGCTTGCAGACCTTCGGTCTGCATACTGCAAAAAAATTATTTTTTTATAAAAGCAAAACCACAAATACAGAAATTATGTTATCTTATTCGCTAGTAAAAAAAGGCTTCCGCATGACAATAAAAAAACAATGGCTGCTCACTTTTATCACAATAATGTTCGCATTATCGTGCTTCGCTGCCATTCCCGATCAAAAATCCCGACTCTGGAATTTACAAGACGCCGATATTCTTGCTGTGATCAATGAAGTCTCACTTGAAACAGGGAAAAATTTTATTGTTGATCCACGCGTCGCGGGAAAAATTTCTTTAATTTCGAGTAAGCCCATTAAACCTGATGAAGTGTATCAAGTATTTTTATCGGTTATTGAAATGCTCGGTTATTCCGCTATTCCCAATGGGAATGTTGTTAAAATTGTTCCTAATTTAGAGAGTGGTGAATCCGCAACACGGATTGCAACAACACAATTTCCAGGCAAAGGGGATGAAGTGGTTGTGCGCGTGATTCCGTTAGAAAATCTTTCTGCTACACAATTGATTCCGATTTTACGTCCCATGCTTCCTCAATGGAGTAATATTTCTGCGTATGTGCCTGGCAATGTTTTAATTTTATTAGGACGTGCAGCTAATCTTGAACGCATTGTGAATATTATTCACACGATTGATACGTCTTCTTCAAATGAAATTGATGTGGTGACACTCCATCAAGGAAATGCATCACAAGTTGCAACGGTGTTAAGTAATTTACAAAATTCTGCGCGCGCAAGCGGTGAAACAGCACAAGCTTCCATTGCAGCTGATGAACGCAGTAATAGTATTTTACTCAGCGGAAATAAATCCGCACGATTGAAGTTACGTTTATTGATTGCGCAACTTGACACACCTTCAGGTTCACAAGGAAATACGCAAGTTATTTATTTAAAATATCTTGAAGCAAAACAACTCGCGCCCTTATTAGGAAAAATTGCGCAAAATATTTTAGGAAAAAATACAGACGATACAAGTAAAACTACGAATGAATCGAGCAAAACATTCACCGCAGAAAATAATTCAAAATCTGTTTCAGATAACAACAAAACAAATATTCAAGCAGAACCCAATACCAATGCATTGATTATTACAGCACCACCCACACTCATGCGCGCATTAATAAATGTCATTTCAAAATTAGATGTGCGTCCTGCGCAAGTATTAGTGGAAGGCATCATTGTTGAAATTGATGAAACTAATTTAAAAAATATGGGAATTCAATGGGGAACACGTAACATACTTCCTACGAGTTCAAATAATTTAGTGAATGGAACTAACACAACAACGCCACCGACAGCACCCGATGGATTTCCAACACCAGGCACCAATGTTTTTGGAATTATTCCAAGTTCCAGCATTAAAGCAGTATTAAGTTTATTAGAAAATAAAACAGGCGTTGATATTTTATCAACACCTTCGATTGTTGTTCTCGATAATCAAAAAGCAACATTAGAAATTGGAAAACAAGTACCGACTCAAAATGGAACGTATGCAACCACGGGTTCAACATCCACTGTCACTCCCTTTAACACCATTACAAATCAAGCAGTCACATTAAAATTAGATGTCACACCTCAAATTAATTTAGGTTCAGCTGTTCGATTAAAAATAAATTTAAAAAATGATTCATTGCAAAATCCAGATAATCCAACACTCAATCCTATTATTAATACCAGTCGAATTGAAAACTCTGTGATTATTAACAGCCAAGATGTTTTAGTCCTCGGCGGATTAATTAGTAATAGCATTAATGAAACCACAGATAAAATTCCTTTCTTAGGCGATCTTCCTATTGTTGGAAAACTCGTTTTCACACATAAAACACGCACATTAGAAAAGAAAAATTTAGTCGTGTTTATCAAACCAATTATTCTGACGAATCCAGAAACAGCGCTTGCATTAACGAATGCGAAATATAATGAAGCACGCGAAGTGCAAATGAATTATCCCAATGAATTAACAGCTGGCGGTATTAAACAAAATACAATCTTGCCGCCGTTTCAAAATCCTATTCAACTTCCAAAGCCCTTTGAAGAATCATGACAGCACTTTCTTTTACATTTGCAAAACGACACGGTGTTTTAATAATAGATCTTGATCAACACGCAAAAATTATTTATCGCGGGAAACCCAGTGTAAAAATTTTATCTGAATTACAACGTCATCTGAATAAAGAACTCATTTTAGAACACGTCGATGATGAAACATTTATGCAACACTTAATAAAAAAATATGAAGTGAATAGCAGCACAGCCATGCAAATGGCGGAAGACAGCAGCGAATCACTCGATCTTTTTCGTCTTATTCAAGAATTACCTAAGCCAGAAGATTTATTAGAAAAACAAGATGACGCACCGATTATTCGTTTATTAAATGCGTTGCTTAGTGAAGCCATTAAAGAAAATGCGTCTGATATTCACATTGAAACATTTGAAAATAAAATTTTAATTCGCTTTCGTGTCGATGGAATATTACACGAAGTATTAGAACCACAACGTGTATTAGCACCACTGATTATTTCGCGAATTAAAGTCATGGCAAAATTAGATATTGCAGAAAAAAGATTACCGCAAGATGGAAGAATTACTCTACGTTTAGGTGGACGCGCTGTCGATGTTCGTGTTTCAACCATGCCCACCAGTCACGGCGAACGCATTGTGTTACGTTTATTAGATAAACAATCTGCGCGTTTAGATTTAGCTGAATTAGGAATGGGAGAACACGCACTTCCACTTATTAAAAAATTAATTTCGTATTCACATGGAATTATTTTAGTGACAGGCCCTACCGGTTCAGGAAAAACAACAACACTTTATGCAGCACTCACGACACTGAATAATGCAACACGAAATATTCTCACCGTTGAAGATCCGATTGAATATGATTTATATGGTATTGGACAAACACAAGTGAATTACAAAGTGAATATGACTTTTGCAAAAGGATTACGCGCGATATTGCGACAAGATCCTGATGTCGTCATGGTCGGTGAAATTCGCGATATTGAAACAGCACAAATTGCAATTCAAGCAAGTCTTACAGGACATTTAGTGTTATCGACATTACACACAAACAGTGCGATTGGTGCCATTACCCGTTTAAAAGATATGGGTGTTGAACCTTTTTTATTAGCATCCAGTTTAATTGGTGTTATTGCACAACGTTTAATTCGTTTGCTGTGTGCACAGTGTAAAAAAGCAGCACCTGCTTCACAAAGTGAATGTGAACGCATGAATTTATCTGAAAAAAATCCGCCTCTCATTTATCATCCTGTTGGCTGTGCGCTCTGTAAAAATACTGGATTTCGCGGAAGAAGTGGCGTGTATGAAGTGATTGAAATTGATAATGCATTACGCGAAATGATTCACGATAAAGCATCCGAACAAAAACTCATTCAATACGCACGCACACATTATTTAAGTATTCGACAAGATGGTTTTAGACGCGTGCTCGCGGGTAATACGACATTGGAAGAAGTATTACGCGTGACGAGCGAGGAATAAAAACATGGCTGCATTTCATTACATTGCATTAAATGCAACAGGTGAAAAACAAAAAGGTGTGATTGAAGCAGAAAATAGCAAACACGCGCGGCAATTATTGCGTGATCAAAAATTTATTTTATTAGAAATTTCAGAAGCGCATAAAAAAAAATCACGTTCTTCATTATTTAAAATGAGTAGTAAAGAATTAGCTTTATTAACGCGACAATTTGCAACACTCATTTCAGCAGGATTACCGATTGAAGAAGTACTGACAGCAACTGCAGAACAAACTGAAAAGCAAAAAACAAAAGGATTAATCTTAGCGATACGTGCAAAAATATTGGAAGGCCATTCACTCGCAAATGCCTTACGTGATTTCCCAAATTGTTTTTCAGATTTATATTGCGCAACAGTTGCAGCAGGCGAAAAATCGGGTCATTTAGAGACTGTTTTAAAAACACTTGCTGATCACACCGAAAAACAATTTTCATTGAAACAAAAAATTCAACATGCATTGATTTATCCAAGCATCATGATTTTTGTTTCTGTTTGCATTGTAGGATTTTTATTAGATTATGTTGTGCCTAAAATGATTTCTGTTTATAGCTCCACTAAACAAGCGCTACCTTTTTTAACACAATGCTTGATTGCAATGAGCAATGGAATAAAATCATATGGAATTTATTTTTTGATTCTTGCTGGAATAGGAATTTATTTTTTTATTCGCGCATTGAAACAAAAAATTAAATTCAAAGAATATTGTCAATTATTTTTGTTGCGTATTCCGCTTATTGGAAATGCAATGAAAATAATTAATACCGCCCGTTTTTCGCGTACTTTTTCAATTTTAATTTCAGCAGGCATTCCTGTTTTAGAAGCGATGACGATTGCTTCACAGCTGATTACGATGATTCCTATTCAAAAAGCAGTTGAAGAAGCAACACATCGCGTGCGCGAAGGTGCAAATATTTATTTAGCATTGAAAAATACACATTATTTTCCACCGATGAGTTTGCATTTAATTGCAAGTGGTGAAATGAGCGGACAACTTTCACAAATGTTAGAGCGCGCTGCAATGAATCAAGAAAATGAAGTGTCGCAATTAATAGAAACAAGTTTAGCGTTATTTGAACCAGCGATTATTTTAGTGATGGGAGCGGTGGTGTTATTTATTGTGCTTGCTGTTTTATTACCTATCTTTCAGTTGGATCAATTGATTGGATGATTGTCATGCCAGCGTGCTTTTAGCTGGCATCCAGTGGCTTTTAAAAAAGACACTGGATGCCACCTCTCGCAAAAAACGCTCGGCTGGCATGACAACTATTCGATAATATCAATTCCCATCCCACCAAATACTTGGTCGAATGTTTCATCCGCTGCGTCAGCTAATGTATATCCTGTTTCACCATACCAACGTTTAATCGCAACTAATTCACGACCACGCAAGAAAATATAAAATCCTAAGAAAACGACTTCAGGATCTTCTGCATCTTGTTCGAATACAAAACGTTCAGCAAAAGGAAGTGTTTTCTTCGCTTCTGTTTTAGTGTATTCAGAAAGAATTGAAAACGCTTGTTCAGGTGACGCCGCATGTTCGCAACGTTCTTGTACTTTATGATAATCTTCTTCGCGTTGATGAACGATGCGCTCTAATTCATCTTCATTAAATAATTCTGCAAATCCGTGTGGTAAACGTTCATCGATTGCAAACACTTTATTAATAAAATCTGCACGACGAATTCGCATCGCTTCTTGTGAAATCATTTTATAAAAAAATGTAATCGCAAGGCATGCGCGTTTGAATGAAGGAAGATTGAAATAAACATTATTATCTTTTAACGTGATCGTTGCTAAACGAAGTGGATGTTCTGTATTTCTACGGTACGCATCAACAGATTCAAAATGCAATTCATCACATTCTGCTTTCCAATACCATGTCCATGATTCTGCGACGACATTTTTTTTAAGACATTGAAGTTTATCAAGTGATTGAAGCAGTTTTTCTTTATTGAGCAAATCATAACTGAGTCGGATAGGCTGATACGCCTCACCCGTTTCAACCGTAAGAAAAGGTTTTTGCAACCGGTCGAACATGGATAGAAAGCCCTCAGTGATTATCTTTTAACTTTTTTAGTAGGTGGTTGAATACCGATGTCTGCTTCAGGTGCTTTTCGTTTTTCACTACCGCCAAACACGCCTATCTTCACTAATAAATCTTTAGCAGCTTCAACATGTTGATGTTGTCTGCGACTGACATCAAAGTTAGGTGCGCTTTCTTTAGTAACAATTTGAGCCAACCCTGTGGAATATCGACGAAGTTGATCTTTTGAAAGTGTTATAACTTTCTGAGTGTGTTTTCCTGTTTCCATCAATGCTGTAAAAGCATCTCTAGAAACTGCTGAAGCATACATTGCATTTTTTTCATGAATTTCTTTTAATGAACTTTCTATCTCTCTTAAAACTTCTTGGCCTATTCCTTTATTTGAAATAGTGCCGCGGACCATTGTTTCATTTTTATCAAGTTTTGCCATAAAATAACCCTCTTGACTGAAAACACCATAACATTGCTTGTTACTGTTATTATAGTCCAAAAATTCCATCTGAACAGAATCTTTTATCACTGTTTTACTTAAAATGATATACTTTGCGCATTTAAAGTGCTTATTTGAGGAAAATTTTCATGAAATCAATCAGTTCTACACGCGGCTTCACGTTAATTGAAGTCATGGTTGTTGTCGTTATTTTAGGCATTTTAGCGGCTTTTATTGTGCCTAAAATCATGAGCCGCCCTGAACAAGCACGCATGGTAAAAGTAAAACAAGATTTATTGGCTATTCAAAGTGCGCTTGATTTATACAAATTAGACAATGGATTTTATCCTTCAACTGATCAAGGATTAATCGCTTTAGTCACAAAACCATCGACCACACCGCTTCCTAATAATTGGAAATCAGAAGGTTATTTAGAATCGGTTCCGAAAGATCCGTGGGGAGAAAATTATCAATACACGAATGAAAATTCTAAAATCCGCATTTGGAGTGTTGGACCAGAAGGGAAAGAAGGAAATAGTTTAATTGGAAATTGGAATACGGAAAAAACGGAGTGAAGGGTTACACATTAATTGAAATTTTAATTGTATTGGTCATTATCAGTATTATTTCTACGTTTGCTGTACTCACGATTGGATACAACAAAAATAAACAAATTGAAATTTTAGGAAATAAAATTTCAAATTTAATTTTGTTAGCTGAAGAACAAGCGATACTGCAACCTGCGGTATTTAATTTTGTGGTGAGTGAAAATACTTTTCAATTCTATCAATTTGATGCTGCTGAAAAAAAATGGCGCGCTGTTTCGGATGATTTATTAAAAAAATATACATTTCCTGCTGAGTTTGAAATCGCCTTACAAAATCCACCTTTAATTATTTCTTCGAATGGAGAAACTTCTGCGTTTGTTTTATTGATCGGTAAAAAAAATAAATCACCTGTTTATAAAATTACAGGTGCAGGCGATGGAACATTTTCGAAAGGGTGGATCAATGAAAAATAAAAAAGGAATGACATTAATCGAAGTGTTAATTGCATTAGTAATTATTAGTATTGCACTCACTGCCATTATGAAAGCCACGTCACAATCGATTCGTCACACGGATTATTTACAACAAAAAATAATTGCGGAATGGGTGGGGACAGATGTGATGAATGAAGTGAATTTAGGGTTAATTGTTTTACCACGTTCTGCGAATACACTTTCTGCGGAAACAATCATGTTAGGAAAAAAATGGTTTTGGACGATAGAGAAAACAGCAACACCAAATCCGCGAATTCGTGCGATTCAGGTCAATGTTTTTAATTCTGAAAATAAAAATCTTGTGAAATTGATTGGATATATTTATGAAGAAAATATTTAGCTCTAAAGGCTTCACCTTAATCGAAATCCTCATCGCACTTTTTATTTTCGCGATTATCTCAACGATCTTAGCAACAACATTACACACTATTTTTTCAAATCAAACACGCGCAGAACAACACGCAGAAAAATTAAATGAATTACAACTCGCAATATTACTTTTTTCACGTGATATTCAACAGGTCGTTGATCGCCCGATCACAGATACACAAGGTGCAGAACAAACTTCTTTTATTGGAACGTCTTCTTCTGTCACATTTACACACGGCGGATGGACCAATCCTCTTGGCGCATTGAATCGTTCAACATTACAACGCGTAAATTATTTTTTGAATCAACACAATTTATTTCGCCAAACGTGGGATGGATTAGATATCACTTCAAAAAATATTTCTTCATCACGAAAAATATTTTCACCTGTGCAAGAATTACAATTCGATTATTTCGATGAAAAAAATCAACTTTACAATCGATGGCCACCGCCTGATAAAAATAATGCGGGATTACCACGTGCAGTGAGAATAATAATTACGATTCCTAATCAAGGAAAACTCAGTCAACTTTATATCATCACGGGGAAAAATCTTGCGACATAAATTTAAGCAAAAAGGTGCAGCTATTTTAGTTGCGTTATTTATTACAAGTTTAGTAGCTGCTGTTGCAATTGCGATGCTATGGCGAACAAGAATAGATATTCGCAAAACAGAATTGATTTCGAATTCCAATCAAGCGTATTTTATTGCAGAAGGCTCTGTGCAATGGGCAATAGATCAACTCAAAACAAATTGGGAAAAACGACAGACTGGAAAAATAATTGATAACACACCGATAGAATCCGCTGAAAATATTCTTCAATCATTCAAAATAAAAAATACGCTTTACGATGCGCAAGGTTTTTTTAATATTAATAATTTATCTGATACAGACTATCAAAAATTTTTCGCGCAATGGATTCACGTGCTTGAACCTAAATTAAATGACGAACAAATTCGTTTAATGATTTCTGCTGTAATCGATTGGATAACACCGGGGCTTTCAAGTACAGCGCTTGATGCCGATTATGCAAAATTAAATCCACCTTATCGCAGTGCGCATAAACGCATGGTGAGCGCAAGTGAATTGCGTTTTATTAAAAATATTCCACCCGCAATTTATGAAAAATTATCTTCTTACTTAATTGCACTGCCTACAGTAACACCGATTAATGTAAACAATGCTTCCGCATCCTTACGAATGGCTTTAAATCCAGCGATACAAAATCAAGGGCCCTTCATCAATCAGCAAGATTTTTTAAATAAAATAAAAACAATTTCGATTGCGACAGATAAAATCACATTTACGAGCGACTATTTTTTATTAAAAACGGATGTTAAAGTAGATCAACAAAATTTAATTTTTTATACTTTATTGAAACGTGTTATCAAAGATAATCGTGTTTCTATTTTAATTTTATGGCAAATGCAAGGTACGTTATGACTAAAAAAATTCTTTATTTGCCATGGATTGATTTAACAAAAATTGCTATCGACCCAGCTGAAATGATTGTGATTGCGCCACCCACAGCTGCCTCTTGCATAGAAGTACCACTGCCCTCATTAAAATCATCTCAATTACAGCAAGCACTCCCTTTTTTATTAGAAGAAAATTTAATTGATGATGTCGAAACATTACATTTCGCAACAGGAAAATTTCAACAAGAAGGAACTGCGGTTGCCATCGTTTCAAAAAAAATGATGCGTGAATGGTTAGCTGCATTAAAAAATATAAATGTATTTCCTTCAGCGATTATTCCCGCACCTCTTGCATTATCTTATGAAGAAAATCATTGGCACATTGCGCTCACGGAACACCACGCTATCGTACGCATGGGGAAATATTCTGGTTTTTCATGCGATAAAAATAATTTAAATTTATTGCTTGAATTAAAAATTAATGAAGATCGAAGCGCGCCAGAAAAAATTATTTTAGAAAATTATTCGGATGATAAAAATTTTCAATTAAAAACGAATCGTCCTGTTGAAATAAATGAGCACGCGCCAGAACAATTCATTCAAGATCTCACGAAATGGAACCAAGAAAATCCTGTGATTAATTTATTGCAGGGCGAGTATGGCGTTAAAAAAGATTTTAAAAAATCATGGCAAATACCCAGCTATCTTGCGCTCGGCGCAATTGCAATTTTATTTTTAGGTAATGTATTAGGATCATTGATTTTATATTTTCAAGCTGCGCAAATAGAACATCAAATTAAAATAATTTATAAAAAAAATTTTCCTGAATCTACTGTGATGATTTCACCGCGCGACCGCATGCAAGCAAAATTAAATTCGATTGCCGCAGGACAAGATTTATTTCTTTCATCACTCACACTGATTGGAAAATCGTTTACAGAAACGCCGAAAATTCAGCTGCAAAATTTACAATTTCATCATCAGCAATTTTCGATTGAGTTATCTGCGGATTCATTTAATACGCTGGATCATTTTGTTCAATCAATGAAAACAAAAGGATTAGCTGTAAAACAACAATCGGCTGCGATGATTGATAATCAAGTCAAAGCTAATTTACTCATTGAAGCAGGAAAAACAGAATGAAAGCACGTTTGGATAAATTATCTTTACGCGAAAAACGAATTGTTTTATTCGGCGGATTTTTTATATTAATTTTTTTAATGTATGAATTGATTTGGTCGCCCATCGCAAACAAACATGAATCACTTCGCCATAACATATTGCGTGATCAAGCATTATTAACCTGGATGAAAGAAGCCGATCAACACATCACTGCACGCGCGCAAACACAACCAATAAAATCTTCTACAGAATCCTTATTAAGCGAAGTGCAAATACAATTAGAAAAAAGTGATTTTTCAAAATTATTTTCTCAATTAAAACAAGCGGAAGATAATTCTGTGCAAGTGAGTTTTGAGAAAATTAATTTTGATCAATTGATGGGGTGGTTAGTTGAAATGCAAAATCAATTTGGGTGGAATGTAACAGATATTACGGTCACTAAAACAGAAACGTCAGGAATTGTTCAAGTTATTTTAACTCTTCATACTTAAACTATTTTTTTCACCCACGGATGCAACACGCGAATTTTCTCAGACGCATTTTCTAATGCCAGATTAGCTTCTTTTGCGGTGTTATATTGTCCATACAATAAAATATACCAATCTTTCCCATTATATTTTGCGCGTGAAATCGTTGTGTTATTTTTTAAATTTAATTTCTTTTGTAAATTTTCAACGGATTCTATTTCATACGCGCCCATTAATTGCAGCGAATAATTAAAAGAAATTTTCGGCGGAGGAAGTGTAGTTTCTTTTTTTTCTGACCGCGGAGAAGTATGCTGCAATAAATTTAATGCATGAATTGCAGGTAAATAATGCAGCTCTGCTGCTTTATTCATCCAGAATAATCCAGATTCATTATCTTGCGCTGTGCCATAGCCATAATAATACATATAACCCACTGCATATTGCGCTTCTACTTTTCCTTTTGCAGCAAGCGGTAATAAAACGCGAAAAGCGCGTTTGTAATTTCCTGCTTCGAAATTCACTTTCCCTTCTGTGTATTCTTCTGACAATTTAGGCGATGCACATGATTGCAGCAGCAACATTAAAATAAAAATAAAATAAATTATTTTCTTCATGGCATCTCCATTGCGCGTGGTGCATCTTGAAATAATAACGGAGAACGCGCTAACGGTAATTTTTCAAATCGTCCATTATTTTTTAAGATGACACCTTCATTTGAAATATCATACACAATGACACCTGAAGGTAACATTTTTCCTTTGCTGTAAACTTTTCCTGGCTGATTCGCTTCTGAAATAATCACTTTTGAATTCTCATCGGAATCAGATTTAATGACACCTAATAATCGTAATTGCAAACTGGTAATAGGTAAATTCGAAGCATCCCCAAATAAATGAGTGCTTGATAAATCACTGAGAGACGCTGTATCCATAATCGAAAAAGAAGAAATATTTTTTTTTGTTTTTAAAATAAAAATATCTTGATATACCTCTGCTACAACAAAAAAAATTGCCCACACTAATAAAAATAGCATGCCTATTATAATTAAAACGCTGATTTTCTTTTGCCTATCTTCTGTCAATGCAGAGAGGCTTATTTTTTCTAACATATAAAAAACCTTTAATTAAAGCTGTTTTATACTAACATGGTTTTACACAAGAGGCTTTACAAACATGAGGAAATTTTTTGTCCTGCGGCTTGGTTATTTTGTAATGTTTGTTGTGCTGATGAAATATTTTCAATATTACCTGAAACACTTGTCATTTGAGGTAAAGAAGTGCTGCTTGTTGTACCGCTGCTAGCAGAAGGATCGACTGTACTTGCTTGAACAGATGCACTGATCACAGCTGAATTATTACTTGAGCTATTCGCTAACAATCCACTGGTACTATTAATTGTTCCATCAAATTGAATAGCTGAACTTGAACTTCCATTAATATAATAAATTCCCGCAGTAGAAGAACTTGTTGCAGCAACATTGAATACTAAATTACTTGTTCCTTGCAGTGCAATTCTTAAAATTCCACTGTACACCAATGATGAACCCAGAGCACCTTGCCCATAACCATTAACATTCACCGTGTTTGTTTGATTTGGCAACGTTAACAGAGAAGTACTATTTAATGATGAACTATTTCCAACAATAGAATTAATATTACTAAATGTACTTAATAAATTATTTGAATTATCTCTCACTGTCCCTGCTGTAGAACTGGATAAAGCAATATTCACAGGTGAACTATAGGATCCATAATTAATTTGTTGTGTTCCACTGCTTCCACCTGTAATAGTTTCTGTCACATTCGATGCGCTACCTTGAAATGCAAATGTGTTACTTCCACTTCCTCCAGCAAGTGAAAGTGTATTTCCATTTCCTGCTAAAGAATTACCAAATGTCATTGTTCCACTATTCATAGTGAAAGTCGGACTGGCTCCTAATGAAATTGCATTATTGTAAGTTTGATTTCCACTGGTAGTAATTCCTGTTGTGTTAATGACATCGCTTCCACTTCCACCTGTTGTTAAACTTGCGAGTGCTGTTGATCCACCTAAAATTCCACTAAATGTAGTTGCACCACTTGCACTGGTTGTTAAACCATATCCACCATTAACTGTTGAGCCAAACGTAATCGCGCCTGCTGTAGAAAGTGAAGCATTACCCGTTAATACCACTGGATTATTAAAAGTAAAATTACCTGAACTTGCAGCTGCCCATGTTCCTGAAAAACCAGATAACGTATTATTCGCTGTTAAACTATTCACAGTCACTGTCCCACCACTCGAAGTTAAAATGGTAGGGACACTAACAGTAAGCGCTTCATTATAAGTTCCCGCATTAATATTGAGCGTACCACCACTTAATTGAAATAATTGTCCTTGTGCAATCAAGCCAGGTGTTGTGACATTCACAGTAGAAGTAGGATTAATAATACTGTAAACCGTTGTGCTTGAGGTCAGCGTTGCATCATACATGGTAATAGGTCCATTGAGAGTTGTTGATGCCCCACTCAAAAGATTAAAGTTACGAGTACCAAATCGATTACCTGATCCATTTTGTTCTGAAATAGAAAATCCAGCAGGACCGACGGTGAAATTAGAGGTGGTCAGTGCCATACTCGTTGCAAAATTATTTGCTAAATAATTTGCTAAGTTAACAGAAGCAAAACTTCCAGTACCCCCCAACGTAATACTTCCCCCTGTGCCAGTAGTAAATTGAGAACCTCCCGTTTGGCTTGCATCTGTTGATGTATTAACAGTGACACCTTTTAGTGTAATGGTTCCACCACCTGTGCCTGTACCAACAAAATTTACACCGTATCCATGAAATGTATTATTAAAAGTCGTTTTTCCTGCAGCAGACGTTGCGCCTTCCGTGCCTGTAAAACTAATATTATTTGCAGTTAACGTCATATCACTCGCTGTGATCGTCAATGCTGTACTTGAACTATCCCCAATCCTTCCACTCGTTGCATTCATCGTTAAAGTTCCATTGACTAATGGAACAACACGATTCGTATCAGTCAATGTAATATTAGAATTCAACGTAATATTTCCACCTGCTGTTAAAGTTAAATTCGCGGCACCCGATCCTCCTGATGTAGAAGTCAAACTAATCGGTGCATTAAGAATAATATTATTTGCTGCTGTTAATGTAAGACTTGTAGCCGCTGAATTGCTTGTTGTGATGGCATTGCTAACCGTAATATCACCTGATTCATTTCCAGAAGATCCTGTTGTGATATTAACATTCGAAGAATTTAAAGCCGTTGCTAAATCCGTTGTATTAATATTTGCACCAGATGCATTTGCAACATACGTACCTGTTGTTCCTGTTGTTGCTGCTGTTGAAATAGTGACGTTAAAAGGATCTAATAACCAAGTTCCCGTATTTCCAAGTGGCGCTAACGTATTCACAAAAGCGCCAGAAATATCTAAGGGTCCATGCGCAGAGGTTTCAACAAATCCACCATCACCCCCCAACGCACCCCCTTCTGCAAAAACATTTCCATGAAAACCTGTATTAAGATCAGACCACACTGCAACATTTCCACCATTGCCATTCGTGAGTGCATTTGCATTTAATATCACACCAGAATCAACTAATGTTGTTAATGCATTTGGTTCTGGACCTGTACCGTGGAAATTTCCACCCACTAAAATTGTTCCGCCTCCTGCATCACCACTCACATCAATTAACGCTGGAGATTGCAAATGAATATTGGCTCCTAAAACTTTTACTGTTCCACCCATTTGTCCTGCTGCATCTCCCGATGCAATTAATTGTCCTGAAACATCTATACTTCCGTCTCCTGCAGATAAAATAATTTCACCTGAATTTTCAGCAACAGAATTTGCAATTGCAACACCACTCATATTAATTGCATCATCCATCACACCTTCTGCTTGTGCTGCAGTTAATAAAATTTTTCCACCATTTGCAGTAAGCGTTCCACTGTTGGCAACTTTTCCTAACGAAGCTTCATCCACTGCAAAACTAATTAATCCATCACTCGAAAAATTTAACGTCGCTTTATTTCCTGATGCTAAAATAATATTTCCTAAATTCGCTTGAATATCACCACGGTTATCCACCGTACTTCCAATCAACGCAATCAATCCATGATTCGCTGCAATTAATGTGCCTTCATTGATAATGGAAGCGGGTGTATTTCCTGTTCCATCAAAAATATATTTTCCTGCTAAAAAATTCTGCGTTGAAATATCAATCGTTGAAGCGACTAATCCAGAAACATCCACCACAGCACCAGAATGAAAATGAATTCCTGCTTGATTCACTAAAATGATTTGTCCGTTTGCAGTTAAGTGTCCATAAATATCAGATGCGCCTTGCGTAGGATCAATTCTATTTAACGCAATGGAACTCGAAGAAGGTTGTTGGAATTGCGTGGTTTCATTTGAATTAATATTAAAACTTTTCCAATTGATCACTGCTTGATTCGTTGATTGATTAACTTGTAATGTGTTTCCTGATGTTGAAACTGAAACATTTCCTGCTTCCACATTATTCAAAACTGGATTTGCAAAAACACCGTGTGCAAAAAGAGCAGCAATCACTCCAATTGCAAAATGTTTTAATCTTCTCGTTTCTAGTAAGGATATTTTCATGTCCCACCTACTCTCGTTTTGAGTACCTCATTCTTTTTATTTTTCTCATACTTAAATTGTAGTTCAGGAATAGGATTTTTCTCGTTTTTTATGCAAAAAAACTACCTAAAAAAAGGCCTTTTACCCTTGCAAAATGGGTTAATTTGGGATGCGAAAACCAGCTAAAATTAAATAACTGATTGGTTCTTATGAATAATGTTGAAAAGGGCTGGATATCACCGTAAGCTGTGGGGCCTTAAGATTTCGTTAAGTTTATTATGAGATCATAGAAAGAGTTGAAAACCACAAAGGGGCTCACATGTTAGAAAATCCAATGAAAAAGGGAATTGGAACTTTTGCACTTGTCATGTTGATTACAGGCGCAATCGATAATATTCGTAATTTTCCTGCAACTGCTTTATTCGGCAGTTCACTTATTTTCTTTTTTATTTTTTCTGCAATTGTATTTTTAATTCCTGCTGCATTAGTGTCTGCAGAACTCGCTTCTGCGTGGACAGAAAAAGGAGGAATTTATCATTGGGCGCGAATTGCGTTTGGCGAAAAAATTGGATTTCTTGCAGTCTGGTTACAGTGGATTAGTAATCTTGTTTGGTTTCCTACCATTCTTTCATTTATTGCAAGTACCGCTGCGTATTTAATTGATCCTGCTCTTGCACAAAATAAAATTTATTTAGTCAGTGTGATTTTAATTACATTTTGGAGTATCACATTTATTAATTTAAAAGGAATTCATTTATCTGCGAAATTCGCAAGTTTTTGTACGGTAGCAGGGATGTTAGCACCGATGACATTAATTATTATTCTTTCTATTATTTGGGTTGCATTAGGAAAACCCGTACAAGTTCAATTCACTGCTGAAAATATTTTTCCTTCTTTTGCGCATTCACAAAATTGGATGTCGCTCACAGCAATTATGACGGCTTTTTTAGGAATGGAATTAGCTGCAGTTCACGTCAATGATGTTAAAAATCCACAAAACACTTTTCCAAGAGCGCTCACTATTTCAACTGCGATTATTTTAGTGACCATGATTATGGGATCCTTAGGAATTGCAATTATTCTTCCGCAAAAAGATATTAATTTAGTCAGTGGTGTGATGATGGCATTCACAAATCTTTTTGCAGCCTTTCACATGAGTTGGATTATTCCTCTGATCACTGTGATGATTTTAGTCGGAACATCTGGAAGTATTGTGAGCTGGGTCATTTCTCCTGCAAAAGGATTATTACAAGCAGCGCAATCTGGTTATTTACCTAAAGTATTTCAACAAGTGAATCAACATGGTGTTGCAAGAAATTTATTAATTATTCAAGCCGTGTTAGTAACACTGGTTTGCTTAGCATTTTTATTAATGCCGAGCGTGAATGGATCGTATTGGTTACTCACCGCATTAAGCACACAGCTGTACATGTTTATGTACGTTATTTTATTTGTGACAGCTATTTATTTACGTTACAAATTCCCGCAAAAAACAAGGCCTTTTTCTATTCCAGGAAAAAACATTGGAATGTGGATAGTCAGTTTATTGGGATTAATCGGATGCACTATTACATTAATCGTAGGATTCTTTCCTCCTGATGGCATTAATGTAGGAAGCACATTGCGATATGTTGTTATTTTTTCCATTGGTTTAGTCATCATGATATTACCGGTGGCACTCTTTTATTTCTATAAAAAGAAAAATGATAAAGCAGATGAAAAACTCGATCGCGATCTTGCCGACGTCACCGTCTCTTGAACAAACTGCGCGCGCAGTTGCAAATCAGCTGAATTTACCGCTTATTTTGCATCCAACAGAACAGTATGATTATTTATTTTTAATCACACCCGATTATGTTGCGTTGCAAAAAAATCATGATAAAAAATCTTTACCTGTGTACATCAATTTTCTTTCGAAAAAATTTCAATACAGAAAAAAAAATTCAAGCACGTTAAAAGAAAATCTCGTTCGTGCATTAGGATTAAAAAAAAATCAAACCGCCACCATCATTGATGCAACCGGTGGATTAGCACAAGATAGTTTTGTGTTAGCGCATTTAGGTTTTGAAGTGAAATTATTGGAACGCTCATCGCTCATTCATGCATTATTACAAGATGGAATTCATCGCGGATTAAAAGAGTTAACGATTGCGCCCATGATCAAACGTCTTCACCTCATTCATGCAGATGCAATAAAATGGCTAAAAAATAGGGAAAAAATAGAATATATTTATCTTGACCCTATGTTTCCTGAACGAAAAAAATCAGCGCTCGTTAAAAAAGAAATGCAATTCTTTCAAGATATCATCGGAGACGATCACGATGCAGATTTACTTCTTAAAACAGCATTAGCTTGTGCCACAAAACGCGTTGTGGTAAAACGACCGCGTTTAGCACCACTCTTAATTGAAACACCTGCACCTCATTTTCAATTAAAAGGAAAAAGCATTCGTTTTGATGTGTATTTAACAGGATAATGATGAGCACACTGCAACTTTTTCTAAATTTTTTTCTTCATCTTGATCAACAGCTCACCGTGTTGATTGCAACGTATGGAAATTGGATGTATGGCATATTATTTCTTATTATTTTTTGCGAGACGGGTTTGGTGATTTTTCCTTTTTTACCCGGAGATTCTTTACTATTTGCATCAGGCGCATTAGCAGCAACGACAAATAACGCTCTCAATATTCATTTTCTTTTTTTAATATTAGTAATTGCTTCGATAACAGGAAATACGTTGAATTATTTTATCGGTCGATGGATCGGGCCTAAAGTTTTTCACTCCGCACAATCTTGGTTTTTTAATAAAAAACATTTAGAAAAAACACATGCGTTTTATGATCGTCATGGTGGAAAAACAATTATTTTAGCGCGCTTCATTCCTATCATTCGAACCTTTGCACCTTTTGTTGCAGGCATTGGTGACATGAGCCGAAAACAATTTTTATTTTATAACGTACTCAGTGCATTTTTATGGATTGGAACATTGTTATATGTCAGCTATTGGTTCGGAAATATTCCTTTCGTCAAAAATAATTTCTCATTTGTTGTGATTGGGATTATTGTGATTTCTCTTTTACCGCCCGCAATTGAAATCATCCGACAAAAACGCTAACTGTCTATAACTTCTTTTAAAATGCAGCGATCTGTTGTTATCTAGCTGGACAAAACCCACTCTCTGATGCAAAATGCACGACTCGGACTAAAGAGAAAACAGACCTTATGGCAACGATGCTTGTCCTACATGGACCTAGTTTAAATTTATTAGGCCAGCGAATTACAAAACTTTATGGCACACTTTCGCTCAAGGAAATTGATGCGCAATTATTGCGTCTCGCGTTAGAGCTCGGGCATTCGTTAACGACTTTTCAAAGTAACTCAGAAAGTGAATTGATTAATCGCATTCATCAATGCCAAAACGATCAAACGAATTTTATTATTTTTAATCCAGCTGCATTTACACACACGAGCATTGCATTACGTGATGCATTACTTGCTGTGGAAAAACCTTTTATTGAAGTACACGTTTCGAATATCTATGCACAAGAATCTTTTCGTCATCATTCTTATTTTTCAGATATTGCGATCGGTGTGATTTCAGGCTTAGGTTCGCAAGGATATTTATCTGCGCTTCGTTATGCCGACCATTATCTTAACTCTTCAACTAAGGAGTCCTTACCCCAATGGACATGCGAAAAATTAGAAAATTAATTGAACTCATTCAAGAGACAGGTATTGCTGAAATTGAAATTCGCGAAGGCGAAGAATCTGTTCGCATCAGTCGTGATTCAGGAAGAAATCCTGCAATTATTACAGCGATTCCACAACAAGTTTCTGCACCACCCCCAGCAACAATAGCATCAACAGCTGCGCCCGTTGCTGTGACTGAAAATAAACACAGCGTAAAAGCACCGATGGTAGGAACAGTTTATCTTGCACCTTCTCCTGGCGCGAAAAAATTTGTGGAAATTGGACAACCTGTTAAAGCCGGTGACACACTTTGTTTAATTGAAGCCATGAAAATGTTTAATCAAATTGAAGCGGATAAATCAGGCACAATTACAGCTATTTTAGTCGACAGTGGAATGCCTGTTGAATTCAATCAACCTCTCGTTGTTATTGAATGAGGGGATTTTTATGCTGAATAAAGTTGTTATCGCAAATCGCGGTGAAATTGCTCTTCGTATTTTGCGTGCGTGTAAAGAATTAAATATCCGTACTGTTGCGGTTCATTCCACTGCAGATCGAGATTTATTACACGTGCGTCTTGCAGATGAATCCGTTTGCATTGGGCCACCTTCTCCCGCAGAAAGTTATTTAAGCATTCCCAGTATTATTAGTGCAGCTGAAATTACAGACGCTGTTGCCATTCATCCTGGCTATGGATTTCTCGCAGAAAATGCAAATTTTGCTGAGCAAGTTGAAAAAAGTGGTTTTATTTTTATTGGCCCACACGCAGAAACTATTCGTCAAATGGGCGATAAAGTCGCTGCGATTCAAGCCATGAAACGATTAAATATCCCTTGTGTTCCAGGCTCAAGTGATCCCATTGATGATAATGATGAAGCAACACTGCGCATGGCGCGTGACATTGGATATCCCATTATTATTAAAGCAGCGGGCGGTGGTGGCGGTCGTGGAATGCGTGTTGTGCACACGGAATCTCATTTATTAAATGCAATTGCAATGACACGTAATGAAGCACGTGCTGCATTTAATAACGACAAAGTGTATATGGAAAAATATTTGCAAACACCACGTCACATTGAAATTCAAGTATTAGGTGATGGACAAGGTGATGCTGTTTATTTAGGTGAACGTGATTGCTCTATTCAACGACGTCACCAAAAAATTATTGAAGAAGCGCCTGCACCTGGAATTACTGCAGAACAACGTGCAGCAATTGGTGAGCGCTGTGCACAAGCATGTCGTGATATGAAATATCGCGGCGCAGGAACATTTGAATTTCTTTATGAAAATGGTGAATTTTATTTCATTGAAATGAATACACGAATTCAAGTTGAACATCCTGTGACAGAAATGATTACAGGTATTGATCTTGTCAAACAGCAATTACGAATTGCTTCCGGTGAAAAACTTTCTCTCAAGCAATCGGATATTAAAATTAAAGGCCATGCGATTGAATGCAGAATTAATGCGGAAGATCCTAATAATTTTACACCGTCACCTGGAACCATTACTTATTTTCATGCACCCGGTGGACCTGGCATACGAGTCGATTCGCATATTTATAGCAGCTATAAAGTTCCGCCTTATTATGATTCTTTAATTGCAAAAATTATTGCGTATGGTGAAACACGCGAAATTGCACTTTCACGCATGCGAAATGCATTAGAAGAAATGGTGATTGAAGGCATTAAAACGAATCAATCATTGCATCTTGATATTTTACGCGGCACGGACTTCCAGCGAGGGGGCGTCAATATTCACTTTCTTGAGCATTGGTTGAATTTGTAAGAGATAAGCTGTTGCGACATTAAAAAAATTATACGCATTCAACAAGATAAAAATATTTTTATGTCATTGAAAATTAAACATAAAAACTTTAATAATTATTAATGAATTAACTTACTGATTAACAATAATAAAAACGTCTTATTTTATAGGCATCCGCGCATCATCAGCTCTTTGCTTCAATACTCAACTATAATGAAAGCATATCTTCACTTTGATGGTGTGCAATCATGGCTATCAATCAAAATCTCATCAAGGAAGACATTGCGAAAATAGGGAAAAAACTAAAAGAAGTCTATGGCGCCATATGGCAAGCCGAAGATTTTAAACAAGCTGACCTCAATTTTCTTGCTGCACAATTTGCTTTATTCGAAACACCTTACACTAAACTAAAACGAGAAGAAGCCGCCGAGATTGCGAAAAAAATAGCTATTTTATTTAAAATTATCGATAACTATATTGAAATGCAGGTATTTAATTTTTTAGTAAAAACATTTTCAGAAAAACTCGCGATAGAAAAACAAAGAGAAACTGATAGAGACACTGAAGCGCTTTTAACTTATTTGAAGATGTTACAAGAACAAAATAAGGGTGATAAGAATGTTTCGGGGGATATAAAACAATTTGCGGCGGAGCAGCTTGTGGTTATTCGAAAAGAATTAGCGGAAGCGTATGTGAGACGGGATAAATTAGTAGCGGAAATTAGAGAACTACAAGAAGAATTACATCAAATAGCAGAAGAAAGAAAACAAATGGTTTCAGAATTAAAACAAGTTGCTGTAGGAATGAGAGCGGAAATTAATGCGGGCATGTTTGATGATTTTAAAATTATTGATGCGCGAAAAGTAGGAGAAAGATTAGGAGAAATTCCAGAATTATTAGCAAGAAAAGAAATTAAAGCGGAAGAAGCAGAACATCGATTTCAATTAATTGTTACCCAATGTATGCGCGTAAAAATTGCGACGCCTTCTACTGAACAACAATCAAAATGGCAGACTGAAGAATATCGAATGTTATCTTTCTGGAAAATAAATAATAACGTGCAAATAATAAGAGGGATTGCTCTTGATGGAAGAGAAGCATCAGCGAATAAAAAAATTGCTGGTAAGAATCAAGACCTAGCAGAAGAGAATGATTACATCGCTAAGAAAGAAAAACAGGAAGCACAATTTGTATCTATATTAAATCCACCTTCTGTTACTGTGACTGTTAGCACTAAAGCGACTTTAGACTCACTAAATCATGCGCGAAATGCACCGCTTCCTTCAGCACCACCGCTTGAAGGTTCTCAATCCTCCGTTGTAAATCGTGATACTAAATCGGTGGAGTTATCAGGAAATTCTAGCGGATCTGCAGCGGCAGTGACAATTACTGTTGAAACAGTGGTTGCAGCGCCTGTTCCATCAGCTCCATCTCTGGCTGAAATTGAGGGTCAGATGCCGACTCCTTCAGCTCCACCTTTGGATGAAGTTGAGGGGCAGTCCCCCACACCTTCAGCTCCTCGGGCTGAGGGCGAAGTTGAGGGTCCTGCTCCTAAAGTAGAGGGGGCAGCTAATGAAAATACTACGGCGGGTGGTGAGGATGAAGAACAAGACAAAGATAGCTTAGATGATGATAATGACGTAGAACCTCCAACCTCAAAACCAAAGATGTAAGTTTTTCCTCTATTTCTCAATAAGATTTAACCCCATCAAAAGACTTGTTTGATACTACAAACATGGATATAATCTGGGCACTTTCTGCACTACGCAAGCACCCGGGCAATCTTTAGCATATCTTGTAGTGCTATTTTCAATGAAATACAGATTTTTTATTTTAAATAAACGAATCAGGGAGAACCCATATGCAATCAGCAGCGCAACCACAAATAAGCCAAGAAGAAGCAAGAAGACGCTTAGCAGAAATCCGAAAAGATTTAAAAGATGCATATGATAGACGAGGCAAGATAATATCAGACATTAAAGGATTGGAAGGTGAATTAACGCAAATTGCTGCAGAAAGAAAACAAGCTATTGCAGAACTAAGAAAAAATGCTTTAGAAATGAAAGCTCAAATTGATTCAGGCAAATTATTTGCTGATTTTAAAATCATTGATCCCAAAAAAGTTGCAGCAAGATTACTTGAAATTCCAGAACTATTAGATAGCACTTCAAATCAATTTTTTGCTGCTTTAAGAAAAGCAAAAGACGACATCGCTGAACGAACAACTTGTCAAAATACAATTCAATTGAAAGTAGAAGAAGGTGAAAGGAGTTTAAAAACCATTTTGGATACTGATGCAAATCAAATGCAAGCAAAATTATCTGCTCATAGGAAAACTATAAACAAAGATTTCAATACGTATGTTCGTGGCGCAAAAGAAAAAGGCTTGTTGCAAGTTCCCAAAATTGACCATCTTACTGCTTTGTTAGAAACAACAGAAAAAGAAGTTACTGATCTTAAAAATACAACAGGTATCGATTTAACTCGATATATAGATAATCGCGCTAATCGGGAAGCTTTAACAAAAGTTGAAAATGATCATAAAGAATTAATGACATTAAAAGAACGCGTAAGACAGCGTCATAAAATTTCTACTGATGCTGAAAATAAACTCATTGATATTTTCAACGATAAAACAAAAACACAACTGCCAAAATTCCTCGCAGCTCTTGCTATTGCAAAACAAAAACCATTCGACGTTGCAGCTATGCTGACATTTTTAACATCATATAATGTTACTCCAACACCAACTCCAGTATCATCTGCATCATCATCACCATCAAGCAACGCAGCATCACCAAACACCCCTCCATCCCCCACCTCACTCGATGGAAAAACAGCATCAATCACAAAAGCATTATCTTCATCTGCACCTTCATCAACTAGCACCACACCACCACTTTCCAGAACACCTTCACCACCAGATCAAAGAACAGCTGCGAGCACAGCAACAACAAAAACAACAGCTGCTTCACTTCCTTCAGTCGCGGGATCATTTAAACCAGCAGCAGTTTCCGACTCGCTCCCACATGCTCCCGGTGGTCCCAACAACACAGCAAGCGCAACATCAAAATTAAACCCAGCAGCTGCACGCGCATAAATCATAAAATAAAAAAATCCCTTACAATGTCATAAAAAAATTGTAAGGGATTTCAGTTCAAAAATTTTTACCCAATTGAAAACTGGGTTTAAAGTATCATATAGCTTTTAGGTTAAATTACTGGTTGATCGTTGTGCAATCAGTTGCTATAATTGCCGCCTGAATAACATACTTTGGTCTTTTAATACGCAAAGAGAGATGAACAACGATGACAACAAATACTTTCGACAATAGCAATACTGCTCAAAAAGCAGCTTCTCCATTTTTAGTCGCCCATAAAAACCAACCGCTTCATGACAGTGTTCGTCAAGCACTTGAAAGCTATTTTTCACAATTGAAAGGACAATCTCCGAATAATTTATATGAATTAGTCCTCGCAGAAGTGGAAGTACCTTTATTAGAAGCTGTGATGGAATACACTCGCGGAAATCAATCTCGCGCAGCGGTATTACTTGGACTCAGCCGCGGAACATTACGCAAAAAATTAAAAACATATGGAATGCTAGAATAAAATTTAGAAGAACGCGTGGTTTCTAGAATACCCATTCAACCTCAAGATGCGAAAAATTAACATTCAGATTGCAAAAAGTTTAAACGTTTTGATTGAGAAAAACCGCAGCAATACTTAATTGTATTGTGAGGTTTTTCGAGTGAAAAACGTTTAAAATTCGCAGCAAGATGAATTGTTAAGATTCGCATCTTGAGGTTGAATGGGTATATAATCGCAAAAAATGCCAGGGATGCGAAAAGCGATGATTCATACCGAACAAATAAAAAAAAATGATACGACGCCTTCTTCTTCAGCAGATACTTCTTCTTTAACACAATCAACTGTTATCACACCTCCTGCTGAAACAAATCAGCATTTATTTTTATCGAATCCTTTTATCACACATCATCCTAAATCAGGATTAAATCCACTCGTCGATACAGCCGCTTATTTATTTTCTATTGTTGGAAAATTAAAACAATTAAAAACGTATCGTCATTTAAATAAATTACAAAAAGAACTCACCACAGAAATGAATACGTTTCAGGATGCCGCAAAAGCGCGCGGATACAGTTCTGAATATTTACTCGTGAGTCGTTACGCATTGTGCGCAACGTTAGATGATATTATTTCAAATACAGCATGGGGCGGTCAGGGACAATGGGAAAATTACAATTTACTCACAACACTCAATCAAGATATTCCGCATCAAAATAAAGATCGGTTTTTTGTTATTCTAGAACGCATCGTGCAAGATCCCACACGTTATATTGATCTTATGGAATTTATGTATCTTTGTTTAAGTTTAGGTTTTAAAGGAAGTTATCGCGCAACAGAATTTGGTCAATATCAGTTAGAACAAATTACACATTCACTTTATAAACATATTCGCAGCATGCGCGGAGATTTTAGTAAAACACTTTCTCCTCTTCCTAAAAAAACACACCCACCGAAAATACAAAATAAACCACTTTCTTTGTGGATAGTTGTTATGCTCACAACAGCGATCGTGATGGTGTTATTTATTGGTTTAGGGCAAATGCTCGATACGATTTCAAATCAAGCCTATCAAGAACTCATGCGCATTGGAAAATCAATTCTTTATGAAAAAAATTCTTAATAAAAAAACCATACCGTGGTTATTACTTTTTTTATTTTCTTCTGTGATTTGGTTTGCAGGGCCCTTTTTAGTCATCAATCACACGGCGCCTTTACTGTCGCCTGAAAAAAGAATTTATTTAATTGCATTACTTTTTTTAGGATGGGCATTGATTCACATTTTAAAAGCCAGCACAGTACACACAAAACCTGCAAAAACACCGCCTTCTGAATTAATGAAAAAATTACAACTATTACAAGCACGATTTTTAGGTGCAATGGCATTTTTAAAAAAGACAACCATCCACAAACACGGACGTGATATTCATTTATCTGAATTACCTTGGTATTTATTGATTGGCCCTGCAAGTTCCGGAAAAACTTCTTTGCTTGCAAACGCAAACGTTCATTTTATTCTTTCAAAACAATTTAAACCTGAATCATTAAAAAATATTTCTGCCTCCGATACCTGTGATTGGTGGGCAACGCGTGATGCTGTTTTTGTGGATGTTCCCAGCACATATCTTTCTAACAAAGAGCCCTTTGCGAATCTTTGGTATCGATTATTAAATTACATTAAGCAACACAGAAAAAAAAATGCGCTCAGTGGAATTGTTGTTACATTAAATTTACCTGAACTCGCTAAACAAAATTATTCACTCGATGATTTAAAACGCCGCATTCGTGAATTAAAAAATCATTTCGGTCAACAATTACCTGTTTATTTAGTGATTACAAAATGTGATTTATTGCCTGGATTTACTGAATATTTCAATGATTACAATCAAGATGAACTAGCTCAAGTGTGGGGCGTCACATTACCTGTTTTAAAAGAACATGAAAAATTACAAGATATTTTTACTCAACGATTTAATGCATTAATTAAACGAGTGAATAAACAATTATTATGGCGATTGCATCAAGAACGAAATCTTCAATCGCGTCCACTTATTAAAGATTTTCCATTACACATTGAACGTGTAAAAGAATCGATTTCAAATTTATTAAAATCACTGAATACAACGGATTTGAATTTATGTTTGCAAAGTGTTTATCTCACGAGTGCTATTCAATTTTCTTCTGATAATCCACTCACACTTTCAACGCAAAATGCATTACAAATCATACAAGCACCGACAGAAACATCGCGCACTTATTTTATTACACAATTATTAATGCAGGGATTATTTGTCACACCCGCTGTGCATCATGCGCATGCGCACGCTTCGCATCGACGTTGGTATAGACGAATTATTTATACTGCTGCAACAGCTGTGGTCACAACAGCTGCTGTTTTTTTAGGAGAAGATTTTCAACACGGCGTTCAACAAGCGTATTCACTTCAAAATGAATTATCACAATATCAATTATTTTTGCAGCAAAGTTCTGATCAAAATGAACGACTCAGTAAAATATTACCTTTATTAAATTCATTGCAACACGCTGCTGTCACGTCACGTCATCGATTTTCAAATGTAGTAAATATACTTTCTTTTTATTCGAATAAATCACAGCAAACAGCGCAAGGTATTTACAGCCAAGCATTACAAGCCATTGTGTTACCTGAAATCAAAAATAATTTAGAAAATTATCTGCAAGCAAGCACTGAAAAAAATCCAGAGCGTTTATACAGTGCATTAAAAGCGTATTTAATGTTAGGAGATGCCGCAGAACATAGGCAAGCAGATTTTGTTGCAGCCACAGTGAAAACAACGCTTCCCCAAAATAATGAAGAACTTTATTCTCACATTGTGCTTGCTCTGACATCTGCTTGGAAGCCAATGAAACTCAATGAAGAAATTATTGCGCGCGCGCAAAAACAATTGAGTACCTTATTGGCTTCTGAATTAGCGTATGTGATATTAAAATCGAATCATAACCAAAACAATGCGATTTCACTTCACACTGTTTTCACCAATAAAACAAATAGTATTCCTGAAATGTTCACACGCGCAGCGTTTGATAAAATTATCGCGGAAGAAATTCCTACCGCCGCAACTGAAGCCATTCAAGGAAATTGGGTGACAGGAGAACATGTAAACCCAGCTAATCTCTCAGCAATAACAGATCAATTGCGAACGCAATACATTCATCATTATGCAGATCGATGGGAAAATTTTATTTCGACAATTCAATTAGCGCCGATTAAAAATTTACAAGAAATGGAAAATACGTTAGCGCTATTGATCAGTGATCAATCCCCTTTATTACAATTATTAAATGTGATTCAAGATAACACTTCACCTGAATTCGTATTAGCAGCTAATCCAAAATTAAAAACAATCCATCAGTTACTTGCGAATAATCAAACTCAAACGAATACACTTTTTTATAAAGCGCTTTTGAATTTCAAACAGATAGAAGAAAATTTATTTTCTATTTCGCATTCAGAAAAAACAATTTTGCAATTAACAAGCGCGCGCATGTTGAATCGCACATCGGATCCCATTATAGAATTAAAAAAATTAGCTGCAGAAAGTCCTGCGCCTTTTAAAAATTGGTTAGACGATATTGCAACACAAACATGGCGTTTAGAAATGATAGAAACCAGCCAATATCTCGATAAATTTTGGCAAATGAATATTGTGCCAACGTATAATGCGCAAATTGTAAATCACTATCCTTTTTCTACGACAGCACAAGAAGAAGTGGATTTAAATCAATTCACTTTATTATTAGGTGGACAAGGATTGCTTGCGAATTTTTATCAACATTTATTAAAACCTTTCATCGATGATTCTAAAAAAGAATGGCAATGGAAAAAAATAGATAACGAACAGCTCGCGTTTTCAAATGAATTTCTCGCGCAATTACAACATGTGCTTCGTATTCAACATGCTTTTTTCCCCAATGGGGATAATAAATTATTTGTTTCGTTTACATTGCAGCCAACTGCATTACAAGGCAATGCAAAAAATGTAACGCTTTCGATTAACGGACAAGAAATTAATTATGAAAAAGAAATGCCGCCGATTCCGTACGCATTATCATGGCCCGGAAAACACTCCGCACCACTTACAACTATCCACTTCACATCTAAAAATAATCAAATTGAAAAAAATTCTTTAGCAGGAAAATGGGGTTGGTTTCGATTAGTCAATCAATCGACAGAAAAAGTAATTGCACGAAACGAATTAATGCTGAAATTAGAAATGAATCAAAACAAAGCAAAATATTTATTATTCACACAAGGTCATTTCAACCCATTTTTACCGCTTAATTTACAAAAATTGCAGCTACCGCAGAAATTAGTGGAGTAGTTTTCAATTATTTTTTCTATCTATTTCGGTAAATTTTTCACATCTGGATTTTTGCTGTATGCAGATAAAATTTCTTCCATCAGCTGATCAATAATTCCTAATTCACTGGATTCTTCTATCACACCTTGTTGTTCTTTTAACAAGGCAAGACGTTTTTCAACAAGTGCTTTCACAGAACCATTTGGAAATAAATTCGCTAACACACGACGGGCTTCTGCGGGACCCATTTTTTGATAAAGTTTATTTCGTAATCGCGCATCTTCTGCTGTCGTACTGAATGACCATAATTCCACAGGACCTAATGTACTTGTTAATAATTGCGTATTCATTCCCGACTTTGTTGCAAATTGCGCGAGAAACGTTGCGCCACCTTCACGTGGTCCGTGCACACGTGTTTTTAATGCAACACGCGCTGTTTCAGATAAACCAAAAATTTCTGTTGAACGTTTAATGGATTGTTCAGGTCCTGCATCCATAATAAAAATTGATGTTGCGAATTCCACCATCACAGGATCAAAGTCATCGAGTGATTGTGAAATTAATGCAATTTGCACATTCCATTTTCTTCCTTCACGCATATCTAAAATAACTTGATCACGCACTGCGCGTGCTTTTGATGTGCGATGAAATTCATCGTAAACAAGTCGTTTAGGATCTTCACGAATTTCTGAAATTCTTCCACGATGATATTCGCGATAGGCTTCTGGAAAATCAGAAAGCGCATCTTCTGTTAAATAATAACTACGTCCTAACACATAACGCGCCAACATATACATGACAGCAGTTTGACGTTCTGCTGCTTCTCCACCACTTTTTGCAACTTCATCTAAATCAAGTGAAACAACGCGCGCATCCCCTAAATCAAATTTTGTGACACCTGAAATAATAGGATATTCTCGCACTGCACTTGAAATCATACGACTGAATGCTTGAATTAACGGTTCACCTGTTGGTGCTTTCACTTGTCCATATAAATCTTCAACGGGTTGTGTACGACAAATTGCAGCTGCATCAGGTAACACTGGCATAGCATAACGCTGCGCAAGCATTGCTTCATGTCTAAATCCCGCTAAAAATAATGCATCAGTGACTTCATACCATGTGGTGTGTTCATCCATCACAAATCCAATTTCACTTAAAAGATCATCGATAAGAGGCTCAATACTTTTTGTGTAAAGATGCGGTTTACCATCATCAGCTAAATACTTATACATTTCATCGACGATTAATCCTGCCATATCAGAAATACCATCATACGGTCGTTCTGCACCGAGCGGTGTTGCAAGTAATGTAATAAAATTCACGAGAAATCCACGTTCAAGTGGAGAAGGGAAACGACATCCTAATTGCGTATCAAACGGATTAATTGAATATTCAGATGTCATTCGTAATCGATGATACGCAACTAAATGACGCTCTTTTGTTGGCAATGCTTCTTTTAATAACGAAATAAGTCCACTGCTGGATGGACCAATATCAACAATTGCAATGCGTGGTAATCGTGGCAATCCACCTGATAAACAAAGTGCTAAATTAATTGCGTTAGATAAAACAGATTTACCTGAACCCGGTCGCGCATACATTAAATCAATCCATGTAGTTTGTTG
>JABDDA010000007.1 GCA_013287845.1 Gammaproteobacteria bacterium | reverse complement strand
AGATCACAAAAAAATTCGGCACTGGAAAATCTTCCCCCATTCAACATCCACCCTTTAATAAAATAGAAGACGCAAAAAAATTTATTGAAACAGAATTAAAAAAAGATATCGAAACAAAACAAAATACAACCTATTCCCTTTTAGAAGGGATGGATATCATTCAAGAATTTCATTCTGCCGATGTAAAAATTCAACCTTCATCATCAGGCGAAACCACTTCACAAAACCAATCCCAAACATTTAGCCCCACACCCTTATCAACGCGTCTGCAACCCAGTGCATTTCGATCTTCATTTAAAGATTCTGACAAAGATAAAGAAAAATAAATATCGTTACAAAGCAGAGCGCAGTTTTATTGTATGATTTGTTTGAGCCTTCTTTTTTTCTTCATTGGGTTTTGAATGAATCAATAAATTTTGTGTCGCATTTTTTAATGATACGATGTCGAGCAATCTATTTAAATTAGGTAAAATGGCAATATAGGGATAAGGAAAAAATTTTTCTTGCTGAGTTTGTCCTGTTAACACAGCAATAAAATTTACTTTAGCACGTTGCGCAGCTTCCGCATCAATATCACTATCGCCCACATAAACCGTTTCTTCAGGAAGTACTTTTAAATGCGCAAGTGCACGGATAATACTAGAAGGATCAGGTTTAGGATTTTCAATTTCATTGCCGGCAATATGAAAATCAAAATAATCTCTTAATTTAAATCGATCTAAAATATCATCCAATGCATAGCGGTATTTAGAGGTAACGATAGCGCGCTTATATCCTTGCTGTTTCGCTTTTTTTAACATTGGAATGACAGAGTCATAGAGGCGTGTATTATCTATCAATACTTTTTTTGCATGTTCTATAAAATAATTTTGAAATGTGCGAGCTTTTTCCTGATCATCATCTCCTGTCAGTGCTGCAAAAATTTTTAAGAGAGGAATACCAATAATAATCGCCACTTTTTCATAAACATATTCAGGATGATTCATTTTTTTCATTGCATAATTTACACAAAGAAAAATACCTTGCGAAGCATCCACCAATGTATAATCTAAATCAAATATGAGTGCTTTTATCATCATGATTCCTCTCTTTGAAAAATTACATCACTCTTGCTAATCGTGCGATGGATGATTGTTCGGCTGCTGGGCTGCACGCTTCTTTGATTGCATAAGGCAACGTAATCAGTGAGCGTACCAATGCTAATACCATGTTAATACTTTCACACACAAGAGCAATTTGAGTATTACCTACAGAAATTCCTACTCCTTCTGCTGCGCCACTGAATCCTTGCAATTTTGGTAAATTTACTACAAAAAAAGCTAAAAATGAATTACATGAATTTGGTTTTTCATCACCATTACCACTAATTAATTTTTGAAAACCCCATAAATCATTTTCCCATTCTGTTAATCCATTGAGTGGCATAAAAGTTGCGAGTGATAATAAAACGTTGCTAACAACAACAGCTGTTAATGATGCGGTTCCCATTGCAATTAAAGGAGGTAAAAATAAATTGAGAATAATTAATCCCATTCCTACCGCATTAGAATGACTCACAGCAGCAGGTTGTTTTGGCAAGTGAGCATGAAAAAACCGTGCGCTGTTTGTATAAGACATTTTTGCATCTGCAGATGATTTAAAAATTAAATTATTTTTTATATGTAATATTC
Organism: Gammaproteobacteria bacterium; assembly: GCA_013287845.1. Taxonomy (GTDB): domain Bacteria; phylum Pseudomonadota; class Gammaproteobacteria; order DSM-16500; family DSM-16500; genus JABDDA01. Next base: position 41,246 of record JABDDA010000007.1, on the reverse strand, counting down.
TATTTTTTTCATCCTCAGAAAAAGATTGCTTATTGATTTTTTCATCAAGATGAGTATCCATGTTTTGTAATAGCTGATGTGTTTGCTCGAGTGTAAGAAATTGATTATCTAATCCAAGGGGTTTAATCGCTTTATCTAATGTTTTTGTAAATTGTGTCCATTCTCCATCTTTTTTTCCATCGCTTAAATTTGTTTTTAATGGATCCACAACAAATGTTTTTAGATCATGTAATGTTTTTTTAAGTTCGAGTTGTTGACGAATTAAGCGAGCGCTTTCAATCGAAGTGAGTTGCCGAAAAAAAACATAAGAGACTAATCCTACGAGTGTGACTAATTTAGTGTAATAAGATAAACCTGATACTTGTGCGAAAGCATTTGCAAAAAGCACTCCTATAAATGTTTTATTTAAAATATTATTTGTATTTTGTAAATTGCTGACAGTTAATTTTTTAGGAATTAAATGACTGTCTTCTAATTTTGTATGCAACGAATTCATCGCATCGCGACTGATTGGAAATACAGATCCTAATGTAAAAACAATATTATCAATAATGCCTAATAAATAGGGGTAAATGAGTGAGAATGGAAGTCGATATGATGAAACAGGTTTGAGTGCGATGTCGTCAGGTGCTTCGCTCTCTAATAATAAACTTTCAGTAAATGCGGATGATTTATTTTTATAAGAACCCGCAGCACCGATAATATATTTAATAAAATTTGCAAATGCTTCGAATAATAAGCTACCTCCAGCAGCAATAGATACAATATTTTGCGCATCTTTACCGAAAGGAGGTGCTTCACATAATAATTCGCTGAAATTTCCGTTATTATTGCAGCGACCTTGTAACAACATGATTAATCCTAGCGTTGTAGGTAATGCTACTCCCGCGAGTAAAAATCCAATACCGGGAGTATGAGATTTATTTTTTTGTCCGATGTTAATTGGTAAAATTTCTTTTTCTTCTGAAGCAATAGGAATATTCAACATGTGAGCCACCCCATTATAGATTTTTTAGATATTCAAAAAAAACTCACCTAAATCCAAGCTGAATAAATACAGAGCCCATTTGATTTGTATTTATCATTCAAATTTAGGTGAGAGAATGTGCCAATCTCAATTAATCACATTGATCTTGACAGCCATTTAATACGCCACCTTTTTTAAGACGCTTCAATAAATCTTTATTGATTTTCATAAAAACCTCCTAATTAAGATTGTTGATTGGGTGTCACGTAAGTATCATTACATGACAAGCGTATTATTCTCAAATAACATTTCTAATGTATCCGTATTGTCTACGAGGGTGTATTTCTAGTCGGAGAAGTTGTAAATTTACAAAGCGTTGCAGATAAATTAGGAGTGACACTATGAAAAATTTATCACATTTATCACAGCTACTCAGTCAACTTGTTGCGATTCCCAGTATTAATCCTCGTCTTAAACATGCTGCATCGACAGATAATGAAATAAAATTAGGTGAATTTATTAAATCAACTTTAACAGCAGCGGGCATTCGTGTTGTGACGCAAGAAGTGGAACTAGGGCGATGTAATGTGATTGGTTCCCTCGCGCGTGGTGAAAAAGCAGATGATAAAATTATTTTATTGAGTGCGCATATGGATACGTATCCTGCATCTTTTGATGCAGATAAAGAATTGACTCCTCGCATTGAAGGAACACGATTAATCGGTCGAGGTAGTGCAGATGCAAAAGGTTCGTTAGCTGCAATGATGAATGCATTATTAGCCGTTGCGCATTCTGCTTATCGACGTGAATGTTATTTTGTTGCAAGTATTGATGAAGAACACGAATTAAAAGGTGCAAAAAAATTAACAGAATTTTTTTCTCCTAAACAAATTGATTTAGCTATTACCGGTGAGCCGACTCAACTCATTCCGATTATTATGCAAAAAGGAATTATTAGATCAACGATTCGTATGAATGGCGATATTGGACACGCAGCTTATCCTAAATCTAAAAATTCTCTTTTTGCTGCAGGAAAATTATTAGAGTGTATTAATCATTTTAATCAATTGTTAAAAATAAAAAATTATAATCCTCTTTTGAGCGCGGCGAATATTACACCGACAAAAATTATTGGGGATGGGGATATGAATCTTACGCCTGCAGAAACAACACTGTGGTTTGATGCGCGATTTTCACCTGAAATGACAGAAACTGATTTTTTAACTGAGTTAACTATTTTTTTACAAGAACATATGGGAGAACATTCGTTTGAAATAAATTTTCCTCATTTTGTTTCTCCTGCTAATACATGTTCAGTCGATGATCTTACCGTAAAAGAATTTTTTTCTTGGATAAAACAAACAACAGGTCAATGCGATCCTGAAGCATTTTCTTATGGTAGCGAAGCAGGCGTGCTTTCAAAAATTTCTAAAGCAAGTTTAGTGTTTGGTCCAGGTGATCCAAAATATTCACATAAAGCAGATGAACAAGTTGATCTTGAGGAAGTCAATGCTGCTTCCGAAATTTTTAAAAAATTATTAACCAGTGGTCACGAGTGAATTACGTAACGAATGAATTTTTTCCATAAAAACTTTCACTCGTGTTTCTTCCACTAATGCTTTTCCAATACCTTCTTTTTTAAAATAACTGCCTACGATAAAACCATCTGCAGCTTCAAAAACATTGTGGATGTTATCAGGCGTGACACCACTGCCAATTAATACAGGTTTACGCGTTGCTTTTTTAGCGTCTAATAAATTTTGGGGATCTGTTTCAATTCCTGTTTTTTCTCCAGATACAATAATCGCTTCTGAATGATCGGATGCATCTCTCACTTCTTGAGAAATATTTTTATAGACGAATGGATTAGAATGTTTCACTGCAACATCAGAAAAAATAGCAACATTGGATTTAAGATTGGCGCGTAATCTAAGCGTGTGATGACTATTTCCATAAACGATTCCTTGTTCAGCGAGTACAGCACCCACATGAACATTAATACGAATAAAATTTGCTTTGACGGCGGTGGCAATTGCTAAAGCAGCAGCGGCATCATTTCGTAAAACAGCAATGCCTACGGGAATATCTGCTATGTTTACAATTTCTCTCGCAACACCTGCAATCATTGCGGTGGTTTCAACAGGCACTTCTGCGGGATAAAAAGGCCTATCACGAAAATTTTCTATAATTAATGCATCGACTTTATATTTTAAAAAAATTTTTGCATCAGAAATAGCAGTCATATAAATTTTATCGATGTCTCCATCGTATAAATGTGTTCCAGGCGTAGGTAATAAATGAACGCAAGCAATGACAGGTTTATTAGAGAAATTGATATTCATTGGATCCTCCTTAAAAAGTATTTTTTTTCATAAATTCTGTGACATCGAATTCGTTTAACTGACCTGATAAATCTACTTTAGCTAATTCAGGTTTTTGATTAATTAATTGATCGCACAATTTTTTGAAGATGTTAAATAGTGTTAGTCCTTCTTCAGAAAAAATATTATTTTTTTCTGAATCTATTTTTAAAATATCTTTTTGGAATCGTTTGTTAATATAAGCAAGTCGTCCAATCAATTCAGCTCTTTCATTTTCAGGTAATAAACTTTTTTCTTCTGCTAATAAAAGATTTTCAATGACTTGATATTCTGTATATAACCCGTGCAGCGCTTCATAAACAGAGCGACGATCATTTTGTTGATTTACCACAGTGCCAAGTAATGTATCTGGATCAATAATAAAAAAATCTTCTCGATTGAGTGTTGCTTCATTCAGAATAACGTGCCCTCCTTGATGAGCAAATGCATCGATAAAAAATAAAATACTTGTAGGCCATCGTACGTTTAAAAAAATCATGCCGTGTAATCCTAAAGCAGCAAGTGAATTCGCGTGGGGATGTTCAAATAAAACAACTGATTTAACACAGTCAATGAGCTGTGTGTAGAACTTAATATTGCAGTCATGAATAATTTTTAATGCAGTAGATAAATTATTTAAATAGGGTTGAGATTTGGGGTAGGTGATGATTCCAGAATTTCCAATTTGTTCTTTTAAAAAATCAGATACGATTTGATCTGGAAATTTTACAATGTCGATTTCTGTTCTAGAAGATAAAACAATTTGTTGATTGTTGCTGCGCAACTCTGGAAAGCGATCCAATAATAATTGGGTAGGTGAATGGTGATTATTTTCTTGCATTAACAAAGAAAACAAACGAGGTTCAAGAAATATTTCATCAGGCCAGCTTGCTATTTTCTCTTCAGAAAATTCAGTCAAGTGTTCTTGACTTAAAAAGCGCATGGTTTGAATTAATTCTTTTTTTCCAGCGATTTTTTTTTGCGAGAGAAATTCGTTTAATTCTAAGTTTGTATCCATCGGTTGTTATCCTTATAAAATCGCGATCGGTAACGTTTCCCTTACAGTTTCTTTTGAAACATCTGCATCTCGTAAATTTTGGGATGCGGCGACTGAAGAGTCTAATGGGTTTGAATGATGAAATAAACTTCCAAATTTTGGAGCATTTAATTTAACTGTTTCCTGCGAATATAATTGATTATCTTCATTTGTGCGCCGAGCCAGCAAACCCCAATTGGCTAACGTAGAGACTCCCATGGTTGCAGCGCGCAACCAAAGAAACCAAATCGCATTGCTGGCTGCGTATGCAACTGCTGCGCCTGTTGGGACACCTACGATTGTCATACAAGCGATACTGAAAAGAGTCGGTAAAAGTATGTCACCCCAGCCTCTTAATGTTCCACCCGAAACAATTCTTAACATATCGGGATACGTGCTAATTAAACTCGCGAGTAAAAATTGATTTGCTTTATCATATTGTTCTTGTTTAATAGCGGAATCTAAAAATAAATGCATGAATGAGGTGCGCTTAAAATAAATTGAAGTAAAAAAAATAGTTGTCAGTAATAAACCCGCAAAATTATTTTTGTAAAAAATAGATTTATTTTCTTTGCTCAATTTAGAAAAATTTTCTAAATGGTGTTCTGATGATGTTTCTTGAAATAACTTATATTGTTCCGTTTGTTTTTTCCGATGCCGTGTTGTATACATCATCGCGGCAAGTGACATTCCCTGTGAATTTAAATTAATTAATGTTGTTGCTTGAATAGCGGGCTGCATTATTTTTAAAGTAGAATTATCCCAATGTCCAATGAGTAATACGATTGCTGCTAAATTGCCCCATTCGCTGAATCTTAATAATGCAAGTTTCAATCCTTCTTTTAAAAAACTTTTTAATAAAAGATTACGATCAGGAATGATGTGATTGTATAAATTATATTTTTTATAAATTTCTCGCAGCAGATATAGTTGCATCACAATCGCAGAAAATACTGCGCCGATTGCAGCACCTAATCCGACGCCTATTGCACCTAACGAATAAATTTTTGAAAAAGTATAGGATAAAGCCAATGCAGGTAAACGATAGAGAGCAACAGAAACTAAGGGAATAATAGCGTTTTTTTCGATTTGTCCGATAATGAGTCCATTGGTAACGATGAATAATTCTGGAATAGCAGCAATCGCAAACGCCATTAAAAAATTGCCTGCAATGACACCGGTATTGAATGTTAAAATGTAAGGTAATAAAAGACGCATTAATAAAAATAAACTTGTTGAAAGCAATCCTAAATAGAAACTTAATTGCCACGCTATTTTGATGATTGATGCAATTTTAGTATCATTAATTTCTTTTTCTTCTAACGCATCGCCCAATTGATTTCCTGTTGTTAACAGAATACCCGCGATAGTTCCATTGATTGCGCCAATGATGCTCGATGTTAAACTTGCAGCAGCTTCTTCATCGGGTCCAAGAGAAGAAAGAATTAAACAATTTCCAATCATGTGGACTGCAACAAGTGTGCTATTGAATCCGAATGCGATTACTTTTCCTACCATTGGATCGGATGGTTGAGATGCGTTAGAATCCATCAGTGGCTGATTTAATGCGTCACTTGTTTTCATCTCATTACCTTTTTAATTTAGAGGATTTTTTATTTATGGGCTCTAGAAATAACAAAAAAGTATTCAGGTTGTTCAAATGGGATGGAAATGATTACTAAAAAAATTCTAAAAGTCAAAAATATCGTGCGCGTGCAAGTTTAACACGTTTGCAACCCAGCGCATTTCGATCTTCATTTAAAGATTCTGACAAAGATAAAGAAAAATAGTAAAAACGAGCGGATCCGAGCCGCGCGCGTAAGCAAGCGTGTATGTTCTAATTAACTTCTCGGTAATTAAAAATTTGTACACGCTTGCTTACGCGCGCGGCTCGGATCCGCTACGCAATCTACATTAGTCAAACTGATATCGTTTTTGTTCCAATATCGGCATCTCTAATTCTTTTGTCATCTCCCCTAACGATTTTTGAGAATTAAAGACGAATGTTTCTTTTCCTTGATCTTGTTTTGTTTCCTTTTCTTGATTATTTGAAGTTTCACCGCTTGCAAAAATACTATAATTTTTCGCATTAACGCTAGGCGGTTTTGCTCCTTCCTCTTGTTTTATTTTCTTTTCTTTAGAGCTGTCATCATTATTAAAAATACCCGGTCTCTTTAAAGATTTTTTTGGCGAAGTCATGATATTTTCTCCTATGGTAATGATAAGTATAGGTTGATGTGGCACCCTATTATTTTTAGAATGGCATTATTTTTTGTATCCGTATTGTCTACGGGGTATGGTGTTTTATATGAGTTCAAGTAATACATTATTTAAATGGGACGGTGACGATTACTCAAAAAAATCTAAAAGCCAAAAATATCGTGCGCGTGCAAGTTTAAAAGGGAAATTAAAAAAAGGAATAAAAGTTTTAGATGTAGGCTGCGGCGATGGAGACAACACAGTTTTTATGGCAGATGAGGTGAGTCCAGGAAAAGTCATCGGCTTAGATAAAGATATTTCCATGCTTAAAAAAGCTTCTTTTTTGAGAAGAAAAAATTTATCTTTTGTTCACGCAGATGCAATTGATTTTAAATTGTCAGAAAAATTCGATTTAATTACTTCGTTTTTTTGTTTGCAATGGATCCCTGAAGATTTTTTAGAAAAGACATTTAAAAATTTTCATGCTCATTTAAACGACGAAGGAAAAATTCATATATTATTGCCATGTTATGATTTTCCTCATGAAATTATTAAAGGTGTTGCGAATTCTCCCAAATGGAAAACGTATTTTCAAAATTATCGTGAACCACAAACGTTTTTAAATGAATCCGCGTATCAAAAAATTTTAGACCACACACATTTCGGTGGATCTGTAGAGCGCGTTCTTTCTAAACATCCTACCGATATAGAAGATTTTATTGGTTTTACGCGCCAATGGTGTGGTTGTTATTTTGTTTTGAAAGATCAAAAATTACAGGAAGATTTTATTAATGATATTCGTGAAAAATTAAGAGAGATTAATCACGGACGAGAAGAATTTGTCATGCATCAAGAGAGTATCCACATTATTGCAAAAAGATTAGCGCCACATCTTTCTCATACCCACAAGACAGAAGAAAAAAATGAAAATTCTCAACGGGTTATTAAAAATAAATTATAGATTTTCTTTTTCGAAATAAATGCGGTAGGCTATGTGTCCTGTCAATTTAGATTGAAGGAGAAAAAGTATGGCTCTCTCTGTCAATGCGTTGCAAAAATTTTCAGATATTTCTTCCGTCAGTAATGAAATGTTTTCAAAAAGTTTATCTCATATCATTTCTCAAATGCCTGGTTTTGTAGCATGGAAAACAGTTGATTCTGTTTATGCAGCAACCAATGAATTATGTGCAAAATTAGCAGGCTATAAAAATGTTGATAGTTACCTAGGCACAAAAGATTATGATTGGAAATGTGATGCAGTTGAAATTGCAGATAAAATTATTGCGCAAGATAAATTAGTGCTTGAAACAAAAAAACAATGGCGCTCATTTAATGTTTTAAAGTTTAGCCATTCATTAACTTATTATTATTCTCAAAAATCGGTTATTTACGCACCCAATAATGATATTTTAGGAATTTTATTTATAGGGACCATTTTAACAGATACGGCGACATTAAAAATTTTAAATTCCATCAGCCAATATGATCCTGAGAAATCAGAAAAAAAAGTGCAACATAAAATTTATTCCATTTCTGATAGTGCGCATGAATTACATTTAACTCGTCGCCAAGAAGAATGTTTGTTTTATATATTAAGAGGGAAAAATGCAAAGACTATTGCAAAAATATTAGGATTATCATTTCGTACGATCGAAGTTTATATCAATGAATTAAAAGTTAAGTTTCAATGTTCGTGCAAATCTTCTCTCATTGAAAAAGCAATAGAATTGGGATATTTCTATCGTGTTCCTATTAGTTTAATTAAAAATAATATGATTATTACGGATGATAAATAAACTGAACGATATTTCCATCTGGATCCGCACAATAAAAACTTCGCGTGCCATCGCGATGATCTTTCGGCACGGCTTTAATCACAACATTATTTTCGCGTAAATAATTGTGCCACGCATCCACATCATCTTTATTTTCTAAAATAAATCCAAAATGATCTAAGCGTTGATTTTTTTCAGGATGAAAATCTTTCGGCGCGCGATGCAATGCTAAATTATCGTTACCTGATGTCAGATAAATATTATCAGGATCAGGCTTCCATTCTAATTTCATTCCTAATAACTCTGTGTAAAACAATTCACATGCTTCAAGATTTTTTACAACGAGTGCGACATGACGCATGCTAAAATTAGAATTCGGTTTATTCATTTTATTTTCTCAAGTTTTTTTCTCATTTCAGCAATGGTTTCAGAATAATTAGAAGTATTAAAAATCGCAGACCCTGCAATAAACGTATCTGCCCCCGCTTTTGCAACAGCCTCAATAGTGTCTTTGTTGATTCCACCGTCGACAGCAAGACGAATATTTTTTCCGCTTTTCCCAATCAGCGTGCGAGCTTTTTCTATTTTTTCTAAAACAGCGGGAATAAATTTTTGTCCACCAAATCCAGGATTCACTGTCATAATTAAAATAAAATCAATTTTATCCCACAAAAATTCTAAACATTGTAATGTGGTTTCAGGATTGATCGCGAGTCCTGCTTTGCAATGATGATGACGAATTAAATCTAAACTACGTGCAGAATGATCAGAGGCTTCAGGATGAAATGAAATTTGTGTTGCGCCTGCTTTTGCAAATTCTGTAATGAGACGATCAACGGGTTTTGTCATCAAATGCACATCAATCGGTGCAGTAATTCCAAATTTTCGTAATGATTCACACACAAGTGGGCCGACGGTTAAATTGGGAACGTAATGATTATCCATCACATCAAGATGTAATAGATCACCGCCAGCTTGAATCACAGCTGCAGCTTGTTCGCCGAGGCGTGCGAAGTCGGCGGAGAGGAGGGAGGGTGCAATAAGATAGTTCATAATTTTACTCACTATCTGTCATGCCAGCCGAGCGTTTTTTGCGAGAGGTGGCATCCAGCGTCTTTTTTAAAGTCTCTGGATGCCAGCTTTCGCTGGCATGACAAATTTTCTAATTCGCATTTCTGTTTAATTTGCATTATTCTATCTCGCGCAGAAAAAATAAGGAATAAAATAGTGCGTTACTTATATACTTTACTTTTTTATCTCATCGTTCCATTTATTTTATTGAGATTATTGTGGCGTTCACGAAAATCCGCAGATTATCGAAAGCGTTGGTCAGAACGATTTGGATTTGCGCCAAAAAAATTAGAAAAATCCATTTGGGTGCATGCGGTTTCACTCGGCGAAACAATTGCAGCTACACCGTTAATTAAAACATTACGCGCAACGTATCCTGATTATCCAATCGTTGTGACGAACATGACACTCACAGGATCTGCGCGCGCGAAATTAGCATTCGGCGATTCTGTAATTCATTCGTATGTTCCTTATGATTTACCCGATGCTGTGTCACGTTTTATTGATCGTATTCAACCGAAAATTTTTATTGCGATTGAAACAGAATTGTGGCCGAATTTATTTTCTGCATGTAAACAAAAAAATATTCCCATTGTTTTAGCCAATGCGCGTTTATCAGAAAAATCTGCGCGTGGTTATCAATCAGTTGCGCCACTTACAAAAAAAATGTTGTCTGAAATTTCTTTACTTGCTTCGCAAGGAACAGCTGATGCAGAACGATTTATAAAACTCGGCATGCCAAAAGAAAAAATAATTATTACAGGAAATATTAAATTTGATTTGGAATTACCAAAAGATTTAGAAGAAAAATCCAAAACATTGCGCGAAGAACTCGGAAAAGAAAAACACATTTGGATTGCAGGCAGCACACATCCCGGTGAAGAAGAAATTATTTTAGCTGCACATGCGGAAATACGAAAAAAATTTCCAACGGCATTATTAATTTTAGTACCGCGACACCCCGAACGATTTGATGATGTTGAAAAACTCTGTAAAGAAAAAAACTTTTCTGTCGTGCGTCGTAGTCGTGGTGAAAAATGTGATGACGCTACAGCTATTTATTTAAGTGATACGATGGGTGAAATGATGTTGATGTATTCTGTTTGTGATGTTGCATTTGTCGGTGGAAGTTTTGTTTCTGTCGGCGGACACAATATGTTAGAACCTGCAGCTGTTTCTAAACCTGTCCTCACGGGTCCGCATTTATTTAATTTTGCTGAAATCAGTGAGTTATTATTTTCTGCGGGAGGAATGTTTAAAGTGACTTCAGCAAATGAATTAGCTGAAAAAATAAATACTTTTTTTGAAAATAAAAATATGCGTGAAGAAATAGGTAATCGTGCATATCATGTTGTAAAAGAAAATTCTGGCGCGTTGCGAAAACAATTAGAAGGAATTAAAAAATTTATTTCTTAAGAAAACGTTAAGGTTCGTTTGATAAGATACCTAGAAAATGAGGTATATTTATGCTTGCATCCACATTGATACCTGAATCTAAACCATTAGATATTCAATTATCCAGCATGGCGATTGCGATGCGAGAAATGAATTCACATCCTCCTGCTCAACAGCCCGTAGCTGCAGCAGCTCAACCTGTTGCATTAGATCAAATTCAAATCGCGCCTGTCCCGCCCGCTCAAGCACCAATGTTCCGATATGAATATGAAATCGAGAAAAAAGTTTTTTTCAAAACAGCAGGCTTTCTTTTTTCAGGTTTGTTAGGCGCAGTACTTTCATTAATATTAATCACGAGTGATCTTGTATTAGCCATTGTACTCTCGATTAGTCTTTTGCTTTTAGCGAGAGGAACTTCATTAGCAGTAGAAGTTGCAATCCTTCATCAAAATTTAAAAAGAAATGATTATCAATGGGCCTATCAACAAGAATCACGAGTTAGAAATCAACATCAATTATTTGGTTCTCGTTGTTTTTATGGGGCGGCTTTTTTTGCAGCGGTATTCTTATTTTCTGTGCCTAGTATTTTCTGGGAAAAAGGTGGGGTGGATCAACATTCTTCCGCAACCCATGATCAGGCTAATAAAATAGGGGCGATAAGTTTTGCGGGTTTTATTTTTATGCTGGCTTTAGGACTAAGGCACATTATATTATTTGAGAGACCGCATAGTATTATTACCCCACAGCTGCGCAGATAAAATAATTTTATCCAAACAACATCCGCATTATTTCTTTTTTTCCCATCACGCGGTTGAATTCTGATGTGATCACATAAATTAAAATTAAAAATAATAACCATAATTGCACAGACCAAAAAATCGGTGAAGTCAGTATCACACCAAAATGTTTCAAAATCATTTCTTGATTCATTTTTTTAAAAAGTGAATGCACATAGGTATCGCACAATCTAAAAATAAAAGAAACAGTGCTATATAAAAAAAATTTCCACGCAATATTATAAATGAGGGGTTTATTCGGATACGCATTAATAAAAGGCATACTGTTTACAATAATTAATATTTTTCCTGCGACCATCCCACCTAGCGTTGCTGCAAGATAAGTGATGGGCATCGGTGCGCGATGTTCCAACATGAGTGATTCTGTCAACACAATAAAATTAAATGAGAGTGTAAAAAAAATCACAGCTGGAATGGCGTGAATACTTTCGCGTTTGAGGGTGGTGAAGAATGAAGTCATTTCAATTAATCTCCTGAAGTGAAAAATTTACTTAATTTATTGGGGAAATTCAAGTTTTCTTAAGAAAACGTTAAGGTTCTTTAAGTAGAATACCATTCAAATAAAGCGAGAGAGAGATAATTATGCATAAGAGATTTTTATTAATTGGGCAGCATTTTAATGATCCTGAGCACGAGCATAGTGATGAAGACGATACGTCTTCTTTAATCACATCGAATGGCCACTCAAAACCCAAAAAACCTTCTTCACCCGCTGCTTATAGTGCTGTGGCTCAACATGAAGATAATCCTGAGAGACAACCTGATAAAGCAGATATGAAAACTGCAGCTGCAGCTTCAAATGATGACACTGCATCACTTCTTAGCAAGAGAAATGTATTTTCTGAAAAAGAACAAAAAGAACAACAAGCCGCGAAATTCATTCAACAATTATTTAATACCGCAGAAGAAAAAATAAATGATTTTTGTAAACTCTCTTCTGATGTCGGTGATAAAATTCTTAATGATATTTATGAAAATAAACTCGAAGAAGCAAAAAAAATAATAGAAAAAAATTATCGTATTAAACAATATGCTGAAATGCAGATATCTTTTAAAGGCGCGATAGAAATTTTTTCTGTATCACAGCAACAATTATCGGGTGAAAGTGTTTCCAAATTGACACAAAAACAGGTTGCTTTGAATATGAAATTATTTTCTCCGTATCAAGTCATACGCGAAAGCACCGACAAATTACGCACTGCTATTCGTATAGCTGCTCTTCCACAAGGGGTAAAAGAAAAACTTCATTTAGGTAAATTACAGGCGATTTTGGCTATTTTTGAAGAGAAATTTAAAGAAGTTTTTGTAAAAGAAAACGCTGCGCAACCGACCCCGATTGCTGCTGCAAAAAAATAAAAATCAAGAAAATAAGTTTTCAAAAAGATTTTTCGGTAGAATGGGAATATTTTCATAATAAAGAGAGATTCACTTATGCAGTTTAGATCCTTATTAACGAGTTCTATTGTAAAAAAAGAAGATGACAAACAGAACAACGGCGTTTCTTCAACAAAAAAGAATCCACATGCTGCTTCATCCGCTGCTTATAGTGCGGCATTTCAAAGTGAAGAAGAAGCAGATGCAAAAGAACATGCAGATGGTCGCACAACAGTAAAAATAGCTGCTGTCGCTTCGGAGAGTGATAGCGCATCGCTTCTTACTAAAAAGAATGTGTTTTCTGAAAAAGCTCAACAAGCCACACAAGCAAACGCGATTAGAAAATTATTTGATGATGTAGAGCCAAAAGTTAATGTTTTTAAATTATCTCATCGCGAGCACGAGGAAATTCTTAATGACGTTTATAAGAATGAACTCAAAGAAGCAAAAAAAATAATTGGAAAGAAATATCATTTTGAACAGTACGCTACACAATACCTCTCAGTGAAAAATGCTTTTACAAATGCGAGAACAATTTATTTTGTGTTGCGAACACAATTGTCGAATGGTGATATGGGCAAGTTTGATGAAAGATGTGGTGATCTTGAAACTATCCTATTGATTTTTGAGAAATCGGTATATGAAAGTGTTAAGAAACTGCGTGCGGCGATTGATGTGCCCAATCAGCTTAACCTGCAGGTAGTTAAATTACGAACTATTTTATCTATGCTTGAAAATACATTTAAAGATATTCTTCCAAAAGAAAATGCAGCACAACCTGCTGTCACAGTTACTGCAGCGGCGAAAAAATAAAAAAATTTTCTGGATTAAAATAAATTTTCAATCGGCATCATCAAAAATTGTTTTGGATCTATTCCTTGTCCGCCCACTAATAAAATTTTAGTGGGATGAAAAAGAGATTTAAATTTTTCGATTCCTGATGGAGCTAATTTTGTTTTCCCACTTTTTACTTCAATCGCAATTATTTTTTTACCGGATTGTAAAATAAAATCGACTTCATCATTTCCTTCGCGCCAATAAAATAACTGAATATTTTTTCCAACAATACTATTAATTAAATAAGCGCCGACAGCGGATTCGAGTAAACGTCCCCAAAATTCTCTATCGTGTTTTGCTTCTTTAAAAGAATGATGTGTTGATGCAGTCATGAGCGCTGTATTTTGCACTTGAAATTTTGGACTCGATCCGCGTTGACGAATCATTTGTCCAGAAAACTTTTGCAATCCATTTAATAAACCCGCAGCAGAAAGTAATTCAAGATAATGAGCAAGGGTCGTGGTATTTCCTGCATCTTGTAATTGCCCCATGATTTTTTGAAAAGAAAGAATTTGTCCTGAGTAAGTAGAGCCAAGATAAAATAATTGCCTTAATAATGCAGGTTTTTGAATGGGTGTCATTGTGAGCACATCTTTTGAAAGTGTTGTTTCAATCAATGAATCGACAATATAACGTCGCCAACGTGTTTCATCTTCAATGAGTGTTGCAGCACCTGGATAACCACCATAATAAATATATTCTTCAAAATCCCATTTAAATGCAGCGTGCATTTCTGCGAAAGACCAGTGCCTTAGTGGAATTATTTCAAAACGTCCAGCAAGACTTTCACTGAGTCCTTGTTGAAGTAAGAGAGGAGTTGAACCTAACAAAACTACTTTTAAAGAACGTTTTTTGCGTGTGTCTTCATCCCATAACCGTTTAATAACAGTAGACCATTCTTTTATTTTTTGAATTTCATCTAATACTAAAATAGCGCTTTTATGTGATTGAATTTGTAAACGACCTGTTTCCCATTGTTGTTCTAACCAACTACTAGGATGTATTCCTATTTCATCTGCGCTTGCATAATGAAAAGGTAAATTTAAATCTTCTACAACTTGTAAAGCCAATGTGGATTTTCCCACTTGGCGTGGACCGACGAGCGCTTGAATGCAACGTCGTGGCTCGCTCAAGTGTTTTAATAAAATAGGGTAAGCACTGCGTTTTAACATAGCATCCTCAATTGAGTAAATTTGCTCAATCCATTGAGTAATTTTACTCAATCCATTGAGTAAATTCAAGACGGCCTTAAGGAAACATTAAGGTTTCTTTAGTAAGATACGCTTTCATAAAAACGAGGATATAATATGAAAGCAGTGCTATTTAAACTTTTTGGGAAACAGAACGATCAAAAGAATGGTTATCAACAGATGAATCAAGATGAAGATATTGTTAATGGACATTCGCAAACCAATGCAACAACAGATATTCACACCGCATTGAAAATAGCTGAAAATAGTGTGGATGAGTTTGTGAGTAAACCCCTTCCAAAAAAAGCGGGATGGGCGCTTACTAATTTTATTGTGCTAAATAAAAGTGATAATGAAACTATTCTTAATGAAGTAGATAAAGAATATCGCTTCGTGGACTACACACAAATGAAAAGAAATCTTAAACATGCAGAAAGTATTTTAAATAAACCAGAAAGCAAACTTCTTTCATCAGATGAAGTACAATTTCGAAATAAATTAATAGCACTGAATGATAAATTAAAACCGTATCATGAAGCTGTTATAAAAAGTGTTGCTCAATTAAGACGAAGTATTAAAAATAAAACGCCTAAAAATAAAGAAACTAAAGGTGATGGCTATTTTACTTATATGAAAACTTTCGTCAAAAAAATGATTCCTGTGTTGCAAAAATTTGAAGAAGTGTATCAGGATCTTCCTGAAATAGCAGTGGCTTTTCAACCTGCTGCAACCGTAACAACAGCTGTAACAAATACCGCTGCGAAAAAATAATTTTTTAATTTAGCGAGGATATTAATATGTCAAAAAGTGGATATGCATTTTTATCTCAAAACGAAGACAGCGATGATGAATCAACAACAATGATTGCTAAGAAGAAACCAGACCCCAAAAAACCAAATGGAAGCGTTTCATCGGGTTATCATTCTTTAAAAGCGTCAGCATTAGTTGAGGGAAATCTTTTTTCTGAAGAAGGTCAACAAGAAATCGCTGCAAAAGGAATAGAAACATTATTAAAACCTGTAGAAGCAGATATGAAACGTCTTTCTGACAATTTGCCTAAATATAAAGAAGCTTCATTAACTTCACTTGTATATAAAGAGGGAGCGAAAGCATTGGCAATGTTAGAAAAAGATTATTCATTTAAAGAATATGCAAAAATAAAAAAAGATTTAAAACAAGTAACAGATGTTCACACTTCATCAGAAGGAAAACTTTCGCGTCAACGTAAATTAGATTTTTCAAGAAGAATGGATTTTTTAAATGCGCAATTAAAAGTGTACGAGGATGTTGTTGTTTCTGCTAGAGGCACATTGAAAAAGACGATTGAAGCTATTCCAGCAACGAGTGCTGATCCTGTTTCTCATAATTTATTTACAATACCTTATTTAGAAAATCTTAAAATTGTATTTAAGAAATTCCAAGACACATTTCCAGATCTTGTTCCAGCAGGAAATGTTGCGCAAGCGGGTTTAACTGCAGCTGCTGCAATAATACCAACCGCAACTGCAGCTGCAAAAAAATAATCTATTGAAGCATTTCAAAAACGTGCTGCAAATCTTGAAATGCTTTTCCTTTATCAGCAGGATTTCGCAATAAATAAGCAGGATGAAACGTCACGAGCAGTGGCGTTTTATTTTCTCCGAATGAATACACTTGTCCGCGTAATCGTGTGAGTGATTGTTTTGTATTTAATAAATAATGCGCAGCAATTCTTCCGACAGCTAATAATAATTTTGGCTGAATTAACGCAATTTGTTTTTGCAAAAACGGTGTGCAGCAATTTACTTCATCAGGTTGAGGATCGCGATTTTCAGGCGGACGACATTTTAAAATATTCGCAATATAAACTTGCTCGCGATGAAATCCAACCGATTGCAACATTGAATTTAATAATTGACCTGCGCGCCCGACAAACGGTTCACCTTGTTTATCTTCATGAAATCCCGGTGCTTCACCAATCAACATTAATTCTGCATTAAAATTTCCTACGCCAAAAACAGTTTGTGTTCTCGTTTTATGTAATGCGCAAGTAGTACACGCTGCAACTTGTTCGCGTAATTTTTCCCATGAACTATTTTCAGGAAGAATTTCTTTTTTTGGAATGCCATTCAGTTGCCAAGATTCAATGCCGAGGGTAGTGAGGTAGTCTAATTGTGTTTTCATGGATTGTTCCGTCAATAGTAAGCGTATTTTATCTGTCAAAATTAAAAACACAATTAAATTAGAATAGTGGATGAAAATTTTTTTTAAGATAAGCTTTCTCCAGTAGAATGCCCACTCACGCTAAAACTATAAAGTTATAAAAAAACTAATCATTGAGGATTTTATGCACTCACAATTACCACCAAAAAATACACTTCCAGTGGGCCACGTTTCTGTTGCAGATTTACCCACCGCAACTGCAAAAGATGCAGAAAAACTTCCCCATCTTTTAATAACGTCTGTTGATAAAGATCCTGTACCTAACATTGATGCAAAAACAGGCGCATCTAAAAAAGTATGTTTTATCACAACAGAACAGCCTTTTGTTGAAGTGGGTTTTGAAAAATTTAAAGTGGTTGCTTCTGATCAAGCGGATTTAAAAGATCCGAATCTTCCTAGCTTAAAAGAAGTGGTTGAAAAATATCTTATCCATGAATTTTCAGCAACAGGATGTGGTGAGGATGTTATCATCGATCATGCGGATAAATTATTTTCTGCTGTTGTACCACCCGTTCGATTTTTTGGAAAAGGAGAATCTGTTTCTAATACGCTTGCTTCTGGAAAAGCAATGGTTTATTGCCAAAAAGAATCTCAAATTGAAGTTCGAATCGCACTTGAAAGTACAGAAATACATGATACATACAAAATAATATATCTTGCTGCTGTTAATGGAAGTGAAAATGTAAGTCATTCCGTGATGGTTGATAAAGTCATTTCTTTTCGTGATCTTCCTGATGCGTTGATGAAGAAAACACACGCGGATAAAGGAGTGACTCAAATAGTAGAAACACATAAAAATAAAAATTACTTTTATCTTAAATTTTCATTTGATGTTGTGCCTGCGTCTGCAGAAGAAAATCAGCCAACACATCAACAAAAATTATTCAGAGAATTAAAAAGCGATCACGATAAAAAAATTGCGGCATTAAAAAGCAATTCAAATAAGAATGCAACACGATCACAACCTTTTTTCGAAAAATATTTTTTCGGGAAAAGTGATGCGCGTTCTGGAGATGCACATGTTTCAGCGGTCCGCGCGGGAGCACCCTTTGGATTTGCAAATCTTTCTGACACTAACTTCGGTGTTGCTAATAACTATTCGCAAATGAGTGTTGAAGATCCCAATTTTGATCGATCGCACTATGTAGTTTTTACTGGGAGATTAAGATTCGTTGGAACAAAGGCGGTAATGATTCGATCGGGTGCTGTATTAAAAGAGAATACAACGGCGATTGATTTAGCAGAACAAAGAGAATTAGTTGAAGAACAGCAAGCTTATTTAAAACGTTTTGCAGTTAATTCTGCTGCAGCAGATCAAAAAAGTTTTTCTGCAGCGGTTGTGAAAAGTAATCCAGAGGATCAGCTAGAAAAAATCCCCGCGATGATTTTGCAGCATGCAGAAATTATTTTGAAAGATGAAAAAAATGATTTTTATCCGCGTGCAAAAATAATAAAAAAATTTTTATCAGATAAAAGAAATTTAACTGCAGAATTTAAATTAATATTGCATGATTGTTTTTACAATCGAGTAGTAGATGCAAAAACAGCATTTGAAACACTCGCAGCAAAAACAGACGTCATAAGACAAATAATATCAGCGCAATTAGCTCTTTATTCTTCTGATGTGATGAGTGCCACAGGTCATGCTGAATTAACGTTGCCAGTGGAAATGACTCAACTCGCGCAGTGTTTATCGGGATTACTTGCAGCTACGTCTAAACCAAAAGGAAATGAAAATACAGCTACGCCTGTTGAACAAAGTGTGCAACGAGTTCATCGTTTATATGAGCATGTCAAAAAAATGTATGAACAAAATCATCAGGCGAGTCAAATTTCATTATTTGAATGGCAAGCAATGATGACTGTAAAAACATTTCTAGATCCTATCCCGGGTCGTTCGCCTACGCGTACGGTATTATTATTTGATGTCTTAGCTAATTTTTTCTTTAATAGAAATAATTCCGAGACAGCATCCGATGATTTACAAGCGCTGATGAGTGAGAAAAAATTATTGGCGAGAATAGCTGAATTTAATATAGCGAATACTCCAGGATATCATCAGGTATTACCCTTTTTATTAAGAACTATTTCTCAAGATATGTGGAAAGAAGGTATTTTCATCGTTTGTGTTGATTATCAAATATGTAATTGGTTTGTAGAAAAATTAAATGGTGAGGTCACGCGACCGTTTGAAACTATTCCTGCTGAAAATGCGCCGAAAAGTTTTCGGTTAACAGCACAAAAAGTGACGTTTAATGATAATCGTGAAAGTGGTGTGTTTGTTTATTCTGGAAAACGCGTATCAACAATATTTCCTAATTTAGAAGCAAGAACCAGAGTGGTATTCGGTTCTAATTCAAAAGGATTTTCATTGTTTAAACCAAGTAAAAATGCTGCAAATAAAAATACTGCAGCCAATGCGAATGTTGCCAATGCAAATAATACAGCAGCGAATATTGCTTCTAGCAAGAAATAATAAAAATAATTTTAATAAAAAATAAATGAGGAAATGCAATGCTTAGAAAATCGTCACCGTATAAAGTGGTTGCTCAAGATGATTCAAAAAGAGTTGACTTATCTTCCGCAGAACATCAACAAAAAGCAGCTGCGAAAAAATAAATTTATTTCGACATCATTAAGATTTCTTTATGTCGAAAGCAATCGGTAGCGTGATCATTCACCATTCCAACAGCCTGCATAAAGGCATAACAAATCGTGCTGCCGATAAATTTAAATCCCCTCTTTTTTAACTCCTTTGACAGAGCATCTGAAATAGAGGATTTTGCTGGAATACTTTTAAAATTCTTCCAATGATTTTTGATAGGTTCTCCATCAACAAAGTTCCAAATAAAATCTGAAAAATTTCCAGTGGTATTGATAATTTCAAGATAGGCTTTTGCATTGATGACAGTCGATTCTATTTTTAAGCGATTACGAATGATGCCTGGATTCGCTAATAATTTTTCAATTTTATTTTTGTTATAGCGTGCTATTTTTTCTGGATCAAAATGATCAAAACATTTTCGATAATTATCCCGTTTTTTTAAAACAGTGATCCAACTTAATCCTGCTTGCGCACCTTCAAGAATTAAAAATTCAAATAACATTTTATCATCATAAATAGGAACACCCCATTCTGTATCATGATAATCAATGTAAATGGGATCTTCAGTGACCCAGGCACAACGAGTTTTGTTTTTCATGAGTCATTAACCATTCCTTATAAATAACTTGGATATCACGTAGAATTTGAACGAAAATAAATTTATTCCAACATGATTTGTAATCGATGCAAAATAATGTCCATTTCAACCATAGTGAGTTGAGCAATGCGTGGGAAAATAAATCGATCGATCGAAACAGCACGGCAATGATCAACCAATGCAAAACTTTTCACTTTTAAATTATCTCTTCTATCTAATTCAACATGAAGTTGATGAAACGCAGGAAATGATTTTTTACTTAATGGGCAAATAAAAATAGTGGGTGGATTCACATTTAAAATGGTTTGAGAAGTTAAAATAACAGAAGGCCGTATTTTTCCGACTTCACTTTTTTTTGTGGGATTTAATTTAACTAAATAAACGCCGCCTCTTGTGAGGATTTCTATTTTTTCCCTGTCCACCATTCCCCCTCATCATCTGGCAATCGATCGCTATCAAAACCTTTATCCAATTCATGAATTGTTTTCATGTAATCAGGATTTTTTCGCATTGCTGCAAAACATTTAGCTATAGCTTCACGCTCACGCTGCGCATGAAAATTTTCTAATTCATGAATAAGTGCCTGGCGAATGAATTCTGTGCGAGAAACACCGAGTTCTTCAGCCGCTTCTTGGCTTTCTTTTGCAAGCTTGTCTGGGATATGAAGAGAGAGCGCAGTCATATGATTACCTGTATTAATATCAACATTAAAAAGCATATCATATTTTATATCATAATTCAATTTCTTTATGATGAAAGCAATTGATGGTAGGGTCACTTCACCCTTTCCAAATAGGCAATGAAATAACTTGTGAACCCAATCCAAGATGAGATGAATAGAAAATGACACCCAATTTTAAAAAAATTATTCCTATATTTATTTTAGTGATCAGTTTTTTCTTGGCGCATTCTTCTTATGCAATAGAAATAGCGATTACCGTTGATGATTTACCTGCTCATGGAGAATTACCGCCGAATACAACACGATTAGAAATAGAAAAAATAATGTTAGATACGTTTAAAAAACACCCTATCAAAAATGTTTACGGTTTTATCAATGGGGAAAAAATTAAAAAAGATAATGAAGTCTTATTGCAAGAATGGGTACGTGATGGAAATTTTTTAGGAAATCATACTTTTTCTCATCTGGATTTAGCAAAAGTGAGTGCTGATCAGTTCATTCGCGATATTAAAAATAATGAAAATGATCTTAGAAAATTAATGAATAAAAAAAATTATAAATATTTTCGTTATCCTTATCTTTCGGAAGGGAACACACAAGAAAAACGCAATCAAGTGCGTGCATTTCTTTTTGAAAATCATTATCAAATTGCTCCCGTGACAGTCGATTTTTTTTGAATATGAATGGAACGACGCTTATGTTCGTTGTTTAAAAAAGCGAGATCATCAATCCATCGCGTGGTTAAAAAAGAATTATATTGAGCAATCACTTCATGCTATTACCATCGCACATGCGCTTTCAATGATGTTATTTAATCGTGATATAAAAAATATTCTGCTGATACATATCAATGCATTCACTGCGTCTATGTTAGATAAGCTTCTCACTGAATATGAAAAGAAAGATGTAAAATTTATTTCATTACCAGATGCTTTAAATGATGATGTTTATAAAATTAATCCGAATGTAGTTAAAGAAAGAGCTTATACTTTTCTTAATCAAGTCAGATTATCGCGTCACCTAGAAAATCCTGACATCGTTAAAAAACTTTATGCGACTTTACCAGAAGAAAAGCTAGATCACTTATGTAAGTGAAGCAATCATATTATATTAATCTCGTCCAGAAGAAAAGCTAGATCACTTATGTAAGTGAAGCAATCATATTATATTAATCTCGTATTGCGGGTGTGTGGACGAATATCTAATTCGAAAGTCCACGCATCTCTAGTTTGCTCAATAACATGATGGATTTCTCGTATGATGGATTCAACTTTTATATATTCTTCTTCTCGTAAATCTGGTTTCAGAGTTAAACCTCGTTCATTACGAATAAGACCATCAATGATAATGTGCGCAACATGTACTTCTTTTGGAAGTAACTGCTTAGCTAAAATTCTTGAATAATGACTGACCATTCCTTTTGAAATAGACATCACAGGAGCTTCTGGATTCATCCAAACTCCAGATGTACCTCCAAGAGTAACAATAGAAATACCTTTTAATTCTGGACTGCATATTCGAAGTGCTTCTTTTATTGTATTAAAAATAGTAAAAAAATTTGATTGAATTCCTTCAAGAAAATCTGATGTTTCCAATTCTTCAATAGGTTTGCTTTTAATCCATGCGCCAGCAAAGCAAATGATTGCTTTAATCGATTTACCATGGATTGACTCGATTAAATTAAAAGCTAGCTTTGTTTGGTAATGATCTGAAAGATCTGTAGGATGAATGGATATTTTCACATTGGTATTTATTTCCAGTAGCTCAGCTTTTAAACTTTCTAAATCAGTCGATGTTCTTGAAATAAGTGCAAGATTACCGCCAGCTTCAGCAACAGATTTAGCAAAAGATCGCCCGACACCTTTTCCAGCTCCTGTGACAATATAAGTGTTTTTCACCTACATCCTCTCCTTATTTAACAAAAAATATTATTGGATCAACATTCATTTTTATAATTTAGATTGTATTTGTGGAGCAAAAAATTCAGGGTCTGCTGCAGGCCGAATATTTTGTAATTTAAACATATGAGATGGGTATCTTAATCCTTGCACTGCTCCAGGCATTATTATTTGCTGAATAAGTTTTAAATCCTCTGATGTTAAATGAATATTGAGAGCCTTTAAATTATTCATTAAATTAGTCACGTATTTTGTTCCGGGAATAGGAACAACATTACCATTTTGAGAAAGAAGCCATGCTAATCCCAGCTGCGGCAACGTACATCCTTTGCTTTCAGAAAATTTAACTAATTTATCACGGATAGTAAGATTAGCTTTAAAATTTTCTCCCTGAAACATAGGTAATTCAAGACGAAAATCACCTTTATCAAATTTTATTTCCGTATGCATTTTTTCAGTTAACATGCCTCGGCATAATGGACTAAATGGAATAAAACTGAGACCTAGCTCGCGACAAGTTGCAAGAACATTATTTTTAAGCGGTTCTTGCACAAAAATACTAAACTCAGATTGGACCGCAACAAATGCGTCTGGAAAACCTTTTGATTTTAAGTATTGGTGTGTGAATCGAATACTCTCAGCATCTGCTTCAGATAAACCAACATGCTTAATTTTTCCTGCTTGCAATAAGAGGATTAATGCATCTAGACTTTTTTGAAGAACTTCTTTTCCTCCAGCAGGTAAGCGATGTAAATAATAAATGTCAATATAATCTATTTTCAAACGTGTTAATGAGTTTTCACAAGATTTTTTGATATGTTCAGGAGAAGCATCAATATAAAATCCACCACCTGAGGTTGGAACAAATCCACATTTAGTTGCAATAACAATACTTTTTCGATTTCTTTTCAGAGATTCAGCAAGAGCATTCCCTAATAGGTTTTCACTGTGTCCATTACCATAGACATCTGCTGTATCAAAAAAATTTACACCCGCTTTTAAAGCCGTCTGAATAGTTATAATCGATTCGTTATCGTTACGGTCAGCTTCATAATCCCCAGACATTCCCATGCAACCAAAACCCATTCTAGAAATCATTGGACCATTTTTACCTAGTTTTACGCGCCCCAACATGTAACCTCCACATCTATTTCAGCAAGGAAAATAGTATACATTATTCTAGTATATTAAATCAGGAATTATGTCCAATCATGTGAAGCAATCCAGAAAAATAAAGTAAAAAATTTTTGCGAAAGGTTTTTAATTTTGTACTCCCCACACTAAACCTGGGTCACTTCATGTATTGCAGTGCTGGATTACAGGGAAAATTATGGTTTGAAAAGATGAAGCTCTAAATTGGGAACCACTTTATAATGCTTATGATTTGCAGTTGCTAGCGCAAGATCATTCTCAATTGCAGAAGCAGCAATGATTGCATCGCCAGCACGCAATCCATTAGCCATAGAATATTCTTCAATATAAATCGATGCTCTATGGCCTATATTTTCTGAGAGTGGAATCATTTGAAATTCAAATTCTCGCAAATAATTTCGTATGATTTGCTGTTGCTTTTTGTGATTTGCACATTGCAATAATTCCATATAAGTTTGAATCGAAATCATTCGATCTTTTGTTTTATCTATTAAACTAGCAGCTTTAGGATTGCCTCGTTGTACCCAAATCAGAATATCTGTATCAAAGATCACGGTAACGTCCCCCGCGTAATTGATCTAATTCTTTTTCTACGGAGGTTTTAGAGGAGGCTGACATTCCAAAAAAAGGATGTTCTTTAGTTGCTTTCTTTTGAATGGTTGTAACAGGAATAATGGTTCCCTTTTTTTTATCATGATAAAAAATATCGACTGTTTCATGACGATCCAGCGCTCGTAAAATGTTTTTCATGTGATAACGCAAATCTAAAATAGTTGCTCGCATAACGGATACCCTTTTATAAAACGTATATGTTGTAGTATACATTTTAAAGTAGGAAAAATCAAGAAATTATCTATATTTTTCTATACTTGAATCTTCTTTCATTCCCCAAACTAAATCTTCAAGCTCTTTAAGATTAGAAATTTTATTTTTCCAATCAGGAATTCTAATTTGTATGTTCAAATTACTACATTGATGCAGCAACATTAAAGCAGTCAGTTTATGGCTTAATGTAGAAGTTAATTCGTTAAGAGAATAACCATAAGCGATTAAGAATTCTTTAAGAAGATTTTTATCGCCTTGAATTAAAAATGCACCAGGACCTAATAAATCATATTCTGCTAATCCCAACATGCAATCACCAAAATCAAAAAGACCGCTGATATGCCACGTATCAGATTTTTTTTCTACTAAAATATTCATAGGCGTATATTCTCCCGTTAACAAAACGGGTTTTTCAATGTGCGAGATGGAATTGATAATAGGTTTTAGATATTCAGGAATTTGTTTAATAAGTTGTTCAGATAATTTTCGTGAACGATGATGTTCTTCGCATTGAAGAATTTGTTTTTCTATAAAATTATTCCATTGGCAATTTATATTTTTTAATTTATTAATCGGAAGAGAATGAACTTCTCTGATAAGTTCACCGAGCTCTTTCATAATGATAATTTTATTATCGTATTCCATTTTATCCCAAAGAGTTTCTAACAGTGTTCCGTGTAGTTGACTCATGATCATATAAGGCCACTGATTCATTTCCCCGTGCGCTTTAAGCAGAGGAGTTCTGATGGAAAGTTTATTTTGCAGAAATTCAATGACTGCTAATTCATTTTCAAATTGTTTTTGATGAAAGGGAGGATAGAGTTTAATGACTTGATTTTGACCGTGTGCAAATACAATATTGGTTCCTTCAGAAAAAAGAATTAAGTGTTCTTCAGGAAAATTATTTTGAGAAATAATTTCTTTAGCTGCATTTTCAAATAAAGAAATATTGGATTTTAAAATTTCATATTTTTCGAATGTATCAGTTTTTTCGATGGTATCAATAGGTGGAAGAATACTTTTCATTTGCTCTCACTTTTTAGAATAGAATATTTTGTAATTAAAAAAATTGGCTTAGGATATCGGATTTTATTCAAAAAGGATATTAGCTAGAGCTTTTTATACGGATAATATTTCGGCTCCCACATAATTCTTTTCAACGCTTCCTCAAAATTAATTTCACCATGCAATTGCGTTAATCCTTGTTGCTGTGCAACACGTGTCACAGCAATCGCAATTTCACAGCTAATTTTTCGCACATCAGATAATTTGGGTAACAAAGGGGCAGAAGAATCTTGATGAATCGGTGAACAACGTGCAATTGTTTGTGTCGCAGCCCACAACATTTCATCACTAATACATTTGGGGCGACATAAAATAGCAGCCAATCCAATGCCTGGAAATGCAAATGCATTATTACTTTGTGCAATTCGAAAATTTTTTCCATGAAATAAAACATCAGGAAAAGGACTGCCTGTTGCAATGATCGCGTGACCGTTTGTCCATTGCATTAAATTATCCGGTGTTGCTTCTGATTTAGAGGTGGGATTTGATAACGGCATAATAATAGGACGTTTCGTATATTTCGCCATTGTCTTTACAATTTTTTCAGAAAATGCATTTGATGCTGTTGAGCAGCCAATTAAAATAGTCGGCTTTACATTTTCAACAACGGTTTCTAAATCAAACGCATTCCAATTTTTTACTTCATGTGATTTTCTTAAATAAGGTTGTTGAAAATTTAAAACAGATTCGCTTTTTTCTGTGAGCAATCCAGATTTATCAATCAGCCAAATGCGTGAACGTGATTCTGATTCAGACAATCCTTCACGTTGTAATGCAGAAACAATTTGATCGCTAATGCCAACACCTGCAGTGCCTGCACCCAACACAACAATGCGATGATCTTTTAATGGAATTTCACTTGCGATTACACCCGCAAGTATACACGCTAATGTAATGACGCCTGTGCCTTGCAAATCACCATTAAACGTACACAATTGATCGCGATAAT
This sequence comes from Gammaproteobacteria bacterium, assembly GCA_013287845.1. Taxonomy (GTDB): domain Bacteria; phylum Pseudomonadota; class Gammaproteobacteria; order DSM-16500; family DSM-16500; genus JABDDA01. Next base: position 14,269 of record JABDDA010000007.1, on the reverse strand, counting down.
GATTCAAAATTCTGCGCGCATTATCGCGTCCTACATCTTCCCAATGTAAAAATACATGCGGAAATTTTTTATGAATCGTTGAAACAAATTGTTCGATAAAATCATCATATTCTTTTCCTGTAATGCGTTCATGTTGCCAACCTAAATACATGGGATCTTTTAATAATTCTGGATTATTTGTTCCCGTATCAAGTTGAATCGGCAACACGCGATGCGGATTAATTCCCGCGCATAAAATATAAACCATCAATTTCGCAACAGAAATATTCATTCCACCAATGCCTTGATCGCCGATGCCAAGCACCGCTTCACCATCTGTTACAACAATTAAATCCACTTCATGCGGAAAACGATTTTCTAACATCATGTCCATTTGATTACGTTCAGGATAACTTAAATAAATTCCGCGTGATTTTCTGTGTTCTAAACTAAAACGTTCAACTGCTTCACCGACGGTCGGTGTGTAAATAATCGGAAGCATTTCTTCTAAATGTTCACTCACTAATTTATAAAATAAAGTTTCATTGTAATCATGTAAGACATTCAGATGAATGTGTTTGGAAAGTGCAGTGCGATGTTCTTGATATTGCTCATACGTGCGAGCGACTTGTTGTTCTAACGTTTCAATTTGATGTGGTAATAAACCGGTTAAATGAAAAAGTTCACGCTCGATAGCAGTGAAAGCGCATCCTTTATTTAATTTAGATGCATTCAATAAATCATATCCCATTAAAGAAGTTTCAATATGGGAGAGTTGGCCGTCACCCTTTCTTACTAACTTGAACTGTGACATAAAAGTGTCCTTCAAAACGGCTTATTTTTATAGGTTATTTATAGATATTATAGCGTATAATGGCGCAACCAGGCAGGAAGGAGACTTTATGAAAAATAGTGTAGTCTATCCAGGCACATTTGATCCCATTACCTTAGGACATGTGGATTTAATTGAGCGTGCATCCAAATTATTTGATCGATTGATTGTAGCGATTGCAAAAAATGAAAATAAAAATCCGCTTTTTTCGTTGCCAGAACGTGTTGCGCTGGCGAAAGAGGTGTTACAAAAATATTCGAATGTGACTGTCATAGGATTTGAATCTTTATTAATTGATTTTATGCATGAGCACAAAGCGAATATTATTTTGCGCGGGCTGCGTGTGGTGTCTGATTTCGATTATGAATTTCAGTTAGCAGGAATGAATCGTCATTTAGCGCCCGATATTGAAAGTATTTTTTTAATGCCGTCTGAATATTATACGTATATTTCAGCCAGTTTTATTCGGGAAATTGCAGCGTTAAAAGGAAATGTTTCGCAATTTGTTCCTAAGAGTGTCGTAGCTGCATTAGAGAAAAAAATTCGTGGGTGAGTGTGATGGCTTTAAAAATTACTGATGAATGTATTAATTGTGATGTGTGTGAACCGGCTTGTCCTAACAATGCGATTTCACAAGGCGAAATTATTTTTCAAATTGATCCGAATCGTTGCACAGAATGTGTAGGGCATTTTGATACACCACAATGTGTGGCGGTGTGTCCTGTAGATTGTATTCCGTTAGATCCCAATCATGTTGAAACAAAAGAAGAGTTAATGGAAAAATACAAAAAGATCACGGGTGCTTAATATTCCTGCGGCTTGTTTTAATAATAAATAATGATTGAGATAATTATAATAATCATTCACGTATTGTTGTTTCGCTTGAAAAACTTTTTGCTGCTGATTTAAAACATCTGTTAATGTCATCATGCCGGCATCATATCCTATTAACATTCCTGTTAAAGATTTTTCTGCAGAATGAATAGATTTTTTATCTGCTTCAATTTGTTTTATTCCGTTTTGAAGATTGAAATAATTTTCTCTTGTTTTTTTGATGACTTCGCGAATTTTTAAATCGAGTTTTTGTGTTTCAATTTGATAATTATCGTGCGCTTGGCGTGTTTTGGATGAAACGAATCCGCCTTGATAAATAGGAATTATTAAGTTTAATGAGAGTGACTTATTGAATCGGCCATAATTTGCTTCTGCATTTAATAAAGGAAAATGGCCTGCATATTGTTCCTTAATATTTTCACGCGCATTGGTTGCAGCTAATTGCGCGGATTTAATTTCCCAATTTTGTTGTAGTGCTGTCATGGTCCAATTATTGAGAGAGATTTTTTTAGAGAGTATGGGAAGTTTTTTATTTGGCTGAGAAATAATGTTATAAAATCGTCCTGTTTGAATGCGAAGGTTTTCTTTGTCACTCATTAATTGTGTTTGTGCGCGCATTTCATCTGCAGCTGCTCTGTCGTATGCTGCCTCCGCAGTATTCACATCAATTATTGTTTTTAATCTTGCTTGATATTGCGCAAGAACTTGTTTTAATTGATTCGCGTAAGATTTTTTATTTTCAGTGAGCAGCTGTAAATTTTCTTCATCATTTAAAATCGCGAAATAATTTTTTGAAACCCGAATCATTAAATCTTGATTTGCTGCATTTAAATTAGCTTCCGCTTGGTTAGCGGTGTGATAAGACGCGTTTAAATGAGAGTTCTTTTTGAAATCAAAAATAGTTTGTGTGATAGAGAGTGTTGTTTCATTTTGATTGGGAGTTTGAATGCGTGAATTGATTGCGATAGTTGGCAGCAATGCAGAACGACTGATCGCGATGGATTCTTGATCGGATAATTGCTGCGCAATGGCTTGCTGATAAATCGGATCGCTTGTCAGTGCGTGCTCGAAAATTTGCATCAAATTTTCTGCATAGATATTTTTTTGGAAAAATAAAAAAATTAAAAATAAAATTATTTTTTTCATGAGGAGCTCGTGTTGATTGGTTGAAGGAGATTTTTTGGAGAAGGAAAATAGAAATATAAAATCTTTTTGCAATCTACAGGCCGAAGGCCTGAAAGCTTTATTAGCCTAGGGTTAAGGGCGCGCTCTTTGCGCCCGCAACCCTAGGTAAAATGAAACATAAAATGAATGAAGCGCTGAAAGCGCGTAACAAAAATTTATATTTTTTTCTTTCGCCCCTTCGGGGCTCCAAACATTTAAATCATTTTTGACCTAGGCTTACGCGCAAAAAGCGCGCTAAGCCTAGGCTAATAAAGCTTTCAGGCCTTCGGCCTGTAGATTGCAAAAATTTTTTATAAAAGCTCTTCGGGTCGGCGATCCCAGTTTTTATTTTAATAAGGTTATTGCAAGATGGATGGCATTTAACAAACTTTCGCAACTCGCATCATGTGTTCCCGCAAGAGATAAAGCTGTTCCATGATCAACAGACGTTCGCACAATCGGCAATCCTAATGTCACATTCACCGCACGATCAAATCCAAGATGTTTAATGAGCGGCAACGCTTGATCATGATACATCGCAAGCACCGCATCGATTGATTCTAATTGTGCGGGAATAAAAGCAGTATCTGCTGCATGCGGGCCGCTGATATGGATTCCCTTTTCGCGACAATGAATAATTGCGGGTGTGATTTTATTTTTTTCTTCGTCGCCTAAATAACTATTTTCTCCCGCGTGAGGATTTAAACCACAAACAGAAATTTTCGGATAAGTGATATTAAAAAGTTTTTTTAATCCTTCATTTAAAATCATAATGATTTCAATTAATGATTCAGTTGTAATTGTTTCTGATACTTTTTTTAAAGGAACATGTGTCGTTGCTAAAGCTACTTTTAATTGATCTAACACAAATAACATGACTGATTTTTTTATTTTAAAAAATTGTGCGAGAAATTCAGTGTGTCCTTGGAAAGGAATTCCCGCGTCATTTAAAATACCTTTGTGAACAGGACCTGTTACCAGTGCCGCATCAGCATGTTGTTTGCAAAAATCAGCTGCAGTTTCTAAACAGTGTGTAACATAAGATGCATTTGCAACATTTAATTTTCCCGGTTCGCATTTTTCTTTTAATTTTATTGGAATTATTTTTAAAGTATTTTTTTTGTGTGCCAAAGAATTTTTTTCATCAAACAAAATTAATTCAAGAGGAAGCGATAATTTTTTTGCACGTTCTTTTAATAATTCTGGATCGGCAACGATAATTAATTCAGCAGCAAAAGCATGTTGTGCGATTTGCACAGTAATATCAGGGCCGATGCCAGCAGGTTCGCCTGGAGTGATAATTATTTTTTTCATTTATTGTGGCTTTAAATTAATGTAAGACTCCGACCGCAATTTCATAATCCAACTTTGTAATGCTTCTTCAAATTTACGTTGAAATAATAATTGCTGAATTTGTTTGCGCTCATCGTCTTTCGCGCCTTTTTTACTTTCCCGAATGCCAGCTAATTTCACAATATGAAATCCATTCGGTGTTAAAATCGGTCCCATAATTCCATTGACTTTCATGTGAACTAATTCAGAAGAAAATACTTCTGGAATTTCAGGTAATTTTCTCCAACCTAAATCACCGCCTTGCAATGCTTGTGTATTAGAAGATTCAGACATCGCTACTTGTTGAAAACTCATGCCTTGATGTAATTTTGCTAAAACAGTCTCTGCTTGTTGTTTTGCTTCAGCAATATTTTCTTGGGTGGGAATTTCAGGGAGCGCAATTAAAATATCTTCTAAATGATATTCTTTTCCACTCGATGCTTTCCATGCAGCAGAACGCATAAAATCATCGACTTCTTGTGGAGACACTTTTATTCGTGATGCCACTTGTTGCTGTTGAATTTGCTGCATAATCATTTCTTCGCGAATTTCTTTGCGATACTCTGCTGTACTCATTCCATCTTCACGCACTTTTTCAAATAATTGTTTCGCAGACATATTATTTTGTTTCGCAATACCTTGAATGGCTTTTTCTACGTCTTTATCACTGGGATTTATTCCCCCTCGTTCAGCTAACTCTAATTGTAATTTTCGATTAATTGTTTGATCGAGCACTTGTTTGCGTAATGCATCTGCGGGAGGCAATGAGCCTTGATTATGGCTGTATTGTTTTTTAATTGTATCGATCGCTTTATTTAATTCAGATTGCGTAATCACACCATCATTCACAATCGCGACAATACTATCGAGTGATTGCGAAGAAGTATTCGATTTCAGTGCAGCTGCATTTAAAAAAAATAAACTCAACATAATAAAAATAATTAATTTTTTCATTTTAAAAATCTCTTCCAAAATTATCTTGATAACCTGAAATATTAGTGCTGAGGTATCCCGTCGGATCGCTTGTCCCTACATTCCCCAATCCCTTCAATGAAAATTGAAGATAAAATTGAGTATTGTATTGATATGTATTTGCAGGTGTGATTCCTACATAAGCGCGGCCGGTGACAAAACGCACGGCCCAACAACAGCTGTCGTATTGTAAACCATATAAAAAATTCTGAAAATGCCCATGGTTCCAATTTTGAGTCCAACGTGCAGTGGTACTCCAATCACGTGAAACAGGCCATGCTACAGAAACATCTGTGAGTTGTAAATTTCGATCAGGGCTATTCACGGGATCGGCGGGTAATGAATCGCCTCCACGCACAAAGACATATCCTAAATTAATTAATTTTCTTTCTGCAGGATGAAATTGTAATGTCGCTGTTTGATTATCGAGTCGATGTGATTGTGAATTCCAAATCGTATTCGCAGTAAAACCCCAAGTTGGATTTAAATTATAGGTAAATGTCCCTGAAATTGGTGAGCGATGTAATTTATTCGCAGGATTTTCTGGGTTGTCAAAACACACTTCAGGATTATTACACAATGTCACACGGCGATTTTCAAAATAATAAATTTCACCGACACCCAAATAAATTTTTTCAAGACCATTTTGTGAATCAATCACGCGTGTTGCAATTCCCGCACTGATTTGATTCGCATCGCCAATACGATCAATTCCACTAAATCGATTGTAAATAAATAATTGATCATATGTGAGCATATTCACAATCGTGTCAAACACAGGAATTTCTGTTTGATTTCGATAAGGAACATACGTGTAATAAATTTGTGGTTCTAATGTTTGTCTGTAACTTGTCCCAAATAAAGAAAAATTACGATCAAAATACAAACCTGAATGTAAATCGAAAATCGGTAATGCACGATTCAGCGTTTTAGAATCTTGATTATCAACGTGACCAATTTCATATTTCGTTGCAGCAAATTGCGCGCGCGGTGTGATAAAAAAAGCAGGATAATTAATGGGAAAACTAATTCCAGGTTGTGTGTTATATCGATTTCCTATCGGCATTTTTCCATCAATACCCGGCGTATTTCGAATATCAAAATGGGTCGCTTCATTATCAATAAAAAATTCCAAACCTGTTCTTTCATCAGGATACATTCCATTTAAAACTAACTGCGGAGAACGTGTATACATATTGATGAATGTAATTTCATCGATTGGATGGACTGTTTGATACCCTTGAAAACGGCCTGCGAAATTCCAGTATTGTCCTTGATACGTAATTTCTGCTTGCTGTAATAATTGATTTTGCGCAGCAACATTTAAATTATTACTTAAATTTTTAATGTAATAATCATCACTCACGTAATTGTAATCAATGCTAGTCGCCCAATGTTCGTTAAAACGCATATTGTCTTGCCACGTAAATGATTTTCGTGTGGGGCTCGCATCTAATAACGTGCGTAAATTGGCTTGTGTCACAGTATCGGTTGATGATTGATATTTTTCTCTCGATGCATTTTGAAAACTTTTGAATTCTTGATCATTCGGTAAAATTCCAATTTTAAATTGGCCATCGCCGTACCGATGCATGTAACGTGTTAAATCATCAATTTCAAATCCACGTTTTGCTAAATAAATCGGCGTTATTGTAGAGTCATAATTGGGTGCAATGTTCCAATAAAACGGTGCTTCAAAATAAGCACCCGAACTATTTGATCCAAATTTAGGGAAAAGAAATCCAGTTTTTCTTTTATGATCAATCGGGAAACTTAAAATAGGCGTGTAAACGATCGGTAATCCTTTAATTAATAAACGCGCATTTTTAGCTGTTCCTGTTCCACTATTTTTATCAAGCGTGATATGACTTGCTTTCACCATCCATACATTCGTGAGAGGAGGACAGGTGCTGTACGACGCTTGTGAAAACTCATATTCTTTTGCTTTCTTTTGAGAAAATTCTGCTGCACGTCCCCATGCAGACAGTTGATAAATTTTTCTGTCTTTTTGTAATTGTTTATTTGTGGGTGTTGTGATTGGAATAATAAAATCAGGATAAATGGCGGTGCGATAAAGAATATCCATCAACGATTGCTCGCGATTTTTAATATCAAAATGGCCTTTTTTTGCAACGATTAAGCTATTGGGTTCACGTAAATGCACGTCACCCATTAAATCAATTGCACTGAGTTTTCCTGTATTGGGATCGCGATATAAATACGCTTTATCTGCAGTAATTTGTTGTCCATAACGTGATACAGTCACTTTACCTTCAAAAGTAGATGTCCCGCGGCGTGAAAAAGTAAACGGTTGATTGCTGTAAATTTGCACTAAATTTTCTTTCAACAAATCGTCTGGATAATTAAAAGCAGGTTCAAGGTAATACCCTCCGCAACGATTTTCTCCTGTTTGCACCCAGCCTAAAATTTTTGCAATCGTATCTTTTGCGAGAGAAGGAGGGCTCGTTCCAGGTGCAAGGCAATTGCCTGCAAATGCAGTAGACGAAGCAATACAGACTAGTATTATGACTAGTGTCGCGCGACAATAAGCACTTATTTTTTGAGTGATTGGCATTAAATAATTTGTCATTTATTTGTCATGCCAGCATGCTTTTAGCTGGCATCCAGTGGTATAAATAAAAAAATATTCAGCTGTCATGCCAGCGTGCTTTTAGCTGGCATCCAGTGACTTTTAAAAAGCCACTGGATGCCACCTCTCGCAAAAAGCGCTCGGCTGGCATGACACTGAGAAAAATGGTAAAGAGTTTATCGAAAAATCATGAACGAAGGAAATGAAATCCAGTGACAGAGACAAAAGAATTACAACAATGGTTGACACATGCCTGTCAGCAGGATGTAAAAAATTTAATACCCCTCGCAGGTGATGCGAGTTTTCGTCGTTATTATCGATTGCAGCTTGCAGATCAATCCTTTGTTGTGATGGATGCATCTATCGAGCGCGCCAGTTGCGTGCCTTTTATTGCCATTGCAAATACATTACGTTCAAAAGGTTTATCTGTTCCTGACATTATTGCAAGCGATACTGAAAAAGGATTTTTATTATTAACTGATTTTGGCGATAGTTTATTTCTTAAAACACTTACAAAAGAAAATGCCGCTTCACTTTATGATCGCGCATTAAAAAGTTTGGCGGTTTTGCAAACATGTCGCGAAGTTCCACACTGGGAAATGCCTTATTTTTCGAAAGAATTTATGTTCAAAGAATTAATATTATTTAAAGAATGGTTTTTGGAACGGTATTTAAAATTTGTTTTATCTTCACACGAAGAAAAAATGCTAACCACTTTTTTTGAAAAAATAGTTTCCTCGATTGCGGATCAACCCTATGTTTTTATGCATCGAGATTATCATTCTGCCAATTTAATGGTATTGCCTTCGAATGAAGTGGGTGTGTTGGATTTTCAAGATGCATTTATTGGGCCTGTTACGTACGATTTAGTTTCGTTATTGCGAGATTGTTATATTGATTGGCCGAATGAAATGGTAACAGCACTCGCGCTGAATTATCAAAATAAAATTCAACTGAATGTCAGCCAAGAAGAATTTTTAAAATGGTTTGATTGGATGGGATTGCAGCGTCACATGAAAACACTCTTAACGTTTTCAAGAAAATACGTGAGAGATCAAAATTCAAATTATTTAAATTTTATTCCACGCACATTAAATTATCTGTTAACAGTGAGCGCACGTTATCCCGAATTAAAACAGCTAAATTCTTTTTTTGAAAAATCAAATGAGGTTTCAAAATGCGCGCAATGATTTTAGCTGCGGGCCGTGGCGAACGCATGCAACATTTAACAGAAAATACACCCAAAGCATTATTGCGTGTTGCTGATCATTATTTAATTGAATATCCCATTTTTTCTTTGAGAAAAATGGGCGTAAAAGAAATTGTCATTAATGTTTGTTATTTTGCGGATAAAATAAAAGAAGTATTAGGCGATGGATCACGTTACGGTGTTCGCATTATTTATTCCGATGAAGAAATTGCATTGGAAACGGGCGGTGGAATTTTTCAAGCACTTCCTTTTTTAGGAAGTGATCCGTTTATTGTATTAAGTTGTGATGTGTTGACGGATTATCCTTTAAAACAATTACCGACTCTTTCAAATCAATTAGCGCATTTAATATTGGTGGATAATCCTATTTATCATCCCAAGGGTGATTTTGGTTTAGAAAAAAATAAAATTATTTTTCATGAAAAAAATACGCTGACATTTGGCAATATCGGAATTTATCGCCCAGAATTATTTGCAGGATGTCAGCCTGGAAAATTTAGATTGGGCGATTTGTTGAGAGCAGCTATTCAGCAAAATGCAATAACGGGGGAGCACTATACAGGTTTTTGGAAGAATCTTGGGACGCCTGACGATCTTGAAACGCTTCACGTGGTGCCTGATAGCCTCCTGTTAGACCCGATTTAGAAAAAACAATTTGCCATAATTGCATTTCACGCGCACGAAATCCGCCCGCGCAAGAAAGCAAATAATAATTCCACATGCGATAAAAACGTTCATCATAACGGTTTTTTAATTCACTCCAGTGATGATTAAAATTCGCGTGCCATGCCATCAATGTTTTATCGTAATCTGCGCCGAAATTATGCCAATCTTCCATAATAAATAATTTTTCAGATGTTTTTCCAATTTGTGAAATTGAAGGTAAAACGCCGTGAGTAAAAATATATTTAGAAATCCATTCATCTGTTTTGAAAATAGTTTGATTGCTACCAATCGTGTGTAATAGAAAAACACCATACTCATTTAAGCAGCGTTCAACGACGTGCATGAAGGTGTCGTAATTTGTAAATCCAACATGTTCAAACATGCCGAGCGATGCAATGCGATCAAATTTTTCATTTACATCGCGATAATCTTGAAAACGAATTTCAACGGGTAAATGTTTACAATTTTCTCTTGCGTAATCCGCTTGTTCTTGTGAAATGGTAACGCCGACAACACTCACGTTATAATTTTCAGCAGCGTATTTTGCAAGCGCACCCCAGCCGCAACCAATATCTAATAAACGCATACCGGGTTTTAACATTAATTTTTGACAAGTGAGTTCGAGTTTGTGTAATTGTGCTTGATCTAAATTATTCGCATCACGCCAATAACCGCATGTGTAATTTAAGCGTTTATCCAACATCTTTTTAAATAAATCATTACCGAGATCATAATGTTTTCGGCCGACTTCTAAAGAACGTTTTTTCGTAATGCGATGAATAAAACGTGAGAAAAAAATAGAGGCTAACATCCATTTATTTTGCGTAATTTTGTCATCTAATTGTGTGCAGAAAACGCGATTAAAAAATTCATCGAGTTGTTCGCAATCCCACCAACCATCCATATAACTTTCGCCCAATCCAAGTGAACCTTCGTGAATAAGACGTTGATAAAATTTTTCATTATGAATTTGAATATCGGAAGGACGTCGTCCATTAATTTGAATGCCTGCCGAAGAAAGTAAAGAAGAAATAAATTGCTTTGCCGCTGTTTTATTCATATGATTTTCGTCCCTTCAGTTGTTTTCCAATTTTTATTTTTCAAATATTACTATTTAAGGATATGCCATGTCATTATCTATTGTTTACACGCGCGCACGTGTAGGAATTGCTGCGCCACTTGTTACCGTTGAAACACATTTATCCTTTGGATTGCCGGGATTTAATATCGTTGGATTACCCGCTACCGCAGTGAAAGAAAGTAAAGATCGCATTCGCAGTGCACTCATGAATGCAAAATTAGAATTTCCTTCAGAACGAATTACAGTGAATCTTGCGCCTGCTGATTTACCCAAAGAAGGAGGACGTTTTGATTTACCGATCGCATTAAGTATTTTAGCGGCGTCTGAACAAATCCCTCAAGAAAAATTATTACAGTATGAATTTGTCGGTGAATTAGCGTTATCCGGTGAATTACGTTTTGTGCACGGTGTGTTGCCCATGGTGTTAGCTGCAAAAAAAGCAGGGCGCGAATTAATTGTTCCCATCGAAAATTCAGAAGAAGCAGCACTTGTGAAAGACACGCGTGTTTTTTCTGCGAATCATTTATTAGAAGTGTGCGCACATTTGCGAAATGAAAGTGAATTAAAATTATGTACACGACAAGAAAATAATTATTTCGCAGAAAATAGTCCTGATTTATGTGATGTGCACGGACAAGTTCATGCAAAGCGCGCATTAGAAATTTCTGCAGGAGGAAAACATAATTTATTATTGATTGGTCCGCCCGGTGCAGGAAAAACAATGTTAGCAACACGATTGCCAGGTATTTTACCGCTACTTTCTGAAGAGCAGGCATTAGAAGTAGCATCAGTTGCTTCTGTTAGTTTCAATGGATTTAATTCTGCGCATTGGCAATGTGTTCCTTTTAGATCTCCACATCATAGTGCGTCAAGTATTGCATTAGTGGGAGGAGGGCGACCGCCACGTCCGGGAGAAATTTCTCTCGCACATCGCGGCGTTTTATTTTTAGATGAATTACCAGAATTTCATCGTCATAGTTTGGAATCATTGCGCGAACCACTCGAATCAGGATCGATTACTATTTCACGCGCAGCGATTCAAACTGTTTTTCCCGCAGAATTTCAATTTGTCAGCGCAATGAATCCTTGTCCTTGTGGTTATGTGGGAAGTGCAGAAGGAAATTGTCGCTGCACATCAGAACAAATTGCACGGTATCGTTCTAAATTATCAGGGCCTTTATTAGATAGAATTGATATGCATGTTGAAGTTGCGCGTGTGCCCGTTGAAATACTCACGTCTGAAAAAGAAAAAGCAGAAAGCAGTGCAGTAGTGCGCGCGCGAATTGAGCGTGTTAGAAAAATTCAAGAAGAACGACAAGGAAAATGTAATCAGCAATTACAAGCAAATGAAGTGAAAAATTTTTGCAAACTGACCAAAGGCGCTGAGCAACTCATGGTGCACATGATAAAGAAATTTCAATTTTCTGCGCGTGTTTACCACCGTTTGTTGAAAGTTGCGCGCACGATCGCAGATTTTAAAAGCAATGATGTGATAGAAGAAGTCCATTTGAGTGAAGCGTTAACATACCGGTGTTTAGATAAATCAAAACAATCAGAATCGTATTAAATCTCATCATTTTTGAGTAAAAAATTTACGGACTTTGAGTTATACTACTGGTATAACGTAAGACATAACGTACAAAGACACACAAAGGGGAAGGTGCTATGCCTTTAATCTTTTATCCATATGAAGAAGATCTATCGAGTGGTTCTCTCGAAGAAAAACTCGGAATTTTGCTAGAGTCCGCTGAGCGATATAAAGCAGCTGTTTTAGATAGCACGACCGCTGCAAAAATAGCTGAAACAACCGATGTTAAAAAGAAACTCACACCCAAAGATATTTTGTTTGCCTATAACTGGGATGAAATTGCAAAAGTGTTGCGTACCATTCGAGACCTTCCTGAAACCAATCCTGCTTTCAAATCGAAAAAAGGAAAATATATTTTAAAATTAAGCGAAGTGTACGAAGTGTTACGCGGTGCAAAAATGCCAAAACTTGAAGCGGTACGTCTTGCATTAGTCAATGAAGCGCGGCAGTTGAATTCTGGATCTGCGGCGTAGACCGTGCTGATACAAATACCCTCATCTCTATAGTGTAGATCCCCTTCTCCCAACCAACGTGTTTTTCGTTGGGAGAAGGGGCAGGGATGAGGGTTTCTAATGTTGTCGGTTCTGTCATTTTTAAGAGCGGCCTTAAGGGCACCTCGAGAAATTAGCTATTTTGCGTTAGAACGAGGCGCGCGAATTTTTAAAAGCGGAGTTTATACGCTAATAAATGAGCATTTTAAAAATGAGCGCAACGAAGTTATAACGCAAAAGAGCAATTTATAGAGGTGCCCTTAAGCTTATTTTAAGCTTTTTTTGGTAGAATAAATCCACTCAAAAACGTGGATAATCCTTTTTATGCCAAACAATAAAAAGAAAAAGCAAAACAAAAAAAAGCAGAACGCAATCGCTGCTTCTACTTCTAATAATACTGCTGCAAGTTCAGGAGTGGCAGCAGTTGCAATGGCTCCAAAGAAACTTGATAAATTTATTGCTAAGCAAAAAAAATTTATTGAGACTATCAATCAAGCAATGCAAATGGATGAACAAGGTATTGCCCCCAGACGTGAGTATGTATCAACTTCTTTATCCATAGTAGCGGAGACCACTAAACAAGCTGTTGCAATCACCGATCCTTTTCATTTAGCTGCTTACCATGAACGCAACAACGATATCCCTCAAGCAATCCGATTCTATAAAAAAGCTGCTAATAATAATCCAAATGCACAACTGCAATTAGGAATACACTACGCAACCACGCTTGTGCGACAGGGTGAACCGGCAAATAATCTAAAACTCGCTATAGAATATTTTGAAAAAGCAGCCGAACAAGATGTTGCTAAAGAAAAAGCAAAAAAAAATATTATCTTAGCAAAAGCAAGACTGGCCGCATTTTATTTTAAAGGTGCGCTGGCAAATGAAGCACCCAATCGTTCTAAACAAAATATTGATGAAGCGTTAAGGTATGCTGAAGAAATACAAGAAGAAAGTGAGACCGCTCGTCTTATTTTGAATTTGGTAAAAAATAATCGATATAATTTTTCAGAGGATGGTGCTTTCTTGAGTGTTGTTTTTCCTTCCGGGAAAGCGCGCACTTTTAAATTTGAAGATGGCCCTGAGTGTGCTTTCACTGAAATATTTGAAATGCCAAAAATTTCGAGTGAGCCAACTGCTGCTGTAACTTCTGCTGCTATTACATCATCTACACTTCATCTTCACCAAAATACCATTGAACGCAATGAAGCTGAAATAAAAAAACAAGTTGAAGAACAAAAAAAGCAGCAAGAGGGATATGAAATAGTATTACAAGAACAAATTAAACGTGATGAAGAAAGAAATCTTAAAAAATTAGCGAAACAACAAGCTGAAAGAGAAGCTACCAAAAAACAAAAAGAAGAAGATGATAAAAAATTATCAGATGAAAAAGAAAAAGTAAAAGCAGATAAAATCAAAAAAGCAAATGAGGATGAAGAAAAAAGACGCGCGGAAAGAGAAAAACACAAAATACGCAAGAAAGAACCCTCAGCAAAAATAGAAGAAATCATTGAAGAAAATAATTTAACA
>JABDDA010000006.1 GCA_013287845.1 Gammaproteobacteria bacterium | reverse complement strand
ATTCGGATTCACAATTGCATCTGCAAGCGGCAAGGATTCACCCGGTAAGTGATGATCTGTAATAATCACTTGAATGCCTTTTTCTTTTGCTGCATTTACACCGGCGTGATTTGAAATACCATTATCCACCGTCACAATGATCGTATTTTAGTGCATCAAGGATTGCGTCGTATTCGTGCAGGAAAATGTATTGCAGGTATTACTGCATTATTAGAAATCGCAGGACGAAATCCCGCGCAAATGGTTGCAGCTGATTTAGGTTTTTCAATCGGCCCACGTTTAAATGCAGCAGGACGATTAGAAGATATGTCATTAGGCATTGAATGTTTATTAACAGATAATTTAGAAGAAGCGCGCGAATTTGCAAAACGTTTAAATGCATTGAATGAAGAACGTCGTCACATTGAAAGTGAAATGCAAGATCAAGCGTTTGAAATTTTAAAAACATTTCATCCTTCATCAGAAAATATTCCCGATGGAATTTGTTTATTTGATAAAGCATGGCATCAAGGTGTTATTGGTATTTTAGCATCGCGCATTAAAGATCGTTTTCATCGCCCTGTGATTGCATTTGCATTAGCAAATGAAAATGAATTAAAAGGTTCCGCGCGTTCTATTTCAGGCGTGCATATTCGTGATGTCTTAGCGGATGTTGCAACACATTCTCCCGATTTAATTCAAAAATTTGGAGGACATGCCATGGCAGCAGGTTTAAGTATTTTGAAAAAAGATTTCGAAAAATTTTCGCAACTTTTTTCTGACATGATTTCAAAACGTGTGAATAAAGAAATATTAGATCATTGCGTGTGGACAGACGGTGAATTATCGTCCGATCAAATAACATTAGAATTAGCGCTAAAATTGCATGAAGCGGGGCCGTGGGGACAAGGGTTTCCTGAGCCGTTATTTGATGGTATTTTTACACTCATTGATCAACGCATCGTGGGGAATAAACATTTAAAAATGGTTTTAGCGAATGACAAACAAATGATAGATGCAATTATGTTTAATGTTGATATTAATCAGTGGCCGAATCATCGTTGTCAAAAAATACACGCGGTGTATAGTCTTGATGTTAACGAATTTCGCGGAACGCGGCGTGTGCAATTGATTGTGAAGCAAATGGAAACTACTTAAGGAATTTTTTCTGTGCGTAAGATTTTTTTTAGCTTACTGTTTATTTTTTTTATTACACTGGTAATAGCGCCGTATTTTTCGGGTCTTCTCATTCAAAAAAATTATGAACGTTTTATTGCAGTCATGAATGATTCGGAGCATGTGCGTGTACGTGCGGTGGAATTTCAGCGCCATTGGTGGACAACCGATGCAGTATTTCAAATAGAAATAATCAGTCCTTATTTAAAAAGTTTGCAATTTTCACAAGTCATTCATTCTGTGATGAAAGTGCCTGTGGTCACATTGAAGCAACATGTTTTTCACGGGCCCATTTTTTATCATTCGACAGCTATTTTCCCTTATTTTATTGGATTAGCATCGATTCAAAATACAATGCAAACGTCTGCAGAGATTCCGCCAGAGTACAGCCAAGATATGGTGACGTTGACAGGAAAATATATTAAACCGATTTTCTTTAATGGATTAAAAATAAATTATCCTGATAATGGATTTTCTTTTTCATTAGGCAATGTGAAGGGAAAATGGATTCTATCACCGGGTTTAAATAAAATCGCAGGTGATTTTTTAATTTCAAATTTCAGTTTTAAAACAGATGAGGACATGTTTTCGTTTTCTCAATTGCAGTGGAGTTTTCATTATAAAAAAAGTGAATCAGGATTGTGGGTAGGAAAAAGTTCTTTTCAAACACCTGAAATTAATTTCAATCAAAGTGATGATGTAAAATTATCTTTATTAAATGTGAAAATGCGTAGTGTGTCTGATGAAATTAATGCGTTCCTAGAAGGCAGTCGCGAAATTACGATTGAAAAAATAAAATTAAATGATGAAGGGATGGGGCCGTTGTATGCAGAAGCGAGCATTGTAAGTTTTAATGCAAAAGAAGTAGTGTCATTATTAGACGCGTATAAAAAAATATTACAATTTGGTGAGCTGTATGAGTCGCAATTAAAGCAAAAAATAAATTTATCACTTCCAAAAATTCTAACGGCACATTCTGAAATACGATTAGATAATTTTGCATTAGCGACACCGAAAGGAAAATTAGTGGCGCAAGGCGCCGTGAGTTGGCCGCATCAATATGAAATGAAAAATAGTGATTTATCTGATTTACAAGAAGCAGCGAATTTTAAATTATCTGTTCGTGTTTCAAAAACATTAGCGGATCTAGTCATAAAAAGTGCTTCTAAAATGCCTTATTTCTTTAAAGTCACTCCCGAACAGCAAGAAGAATTACAGCAGCTCGAAAATAAGATTAATGCTAATGCGCGTCAAAATGCAATGACGCTTGTTTATTTTGTGCAGCAGGGATGGTTGTCAGAAGACGCGGCAGAAAAATTATTAGATTTGCAAAAAACAGAAGAGAATGCGGATCAATATCGCGAATATTTACGTCATCTTATGTTGAAACGTGAAATTACATTAGCATCTTCCTATATTTTAGGATGGCGATATTCTTTAGTGACAAAAAGTATTGATGAGTTAGAGCAGAGTGCGCAAAGTATTTATACGAACACGGAAAAACAATTGCGGGACCAGTTCAATCAATGGATAAAAATAAAATATGTACAAGAAGATGCAGAAGATTATGTGATTGGCATTCGGCGTGCAGATGGAATTAATAAATAAACTTTTCGTAAACTTTTTTGTATTGTTCCGCAATCGGCATCCAATCTAATTTTTGAGCTAACAAATAATTTTTTTCTCCTGCTAATTTTCTTTTCGTTGGATTATTTAATAAAAGAGAAATTTTTTCTGCCCAACTTTCTGGATGATTTGCAATTGCCAGTTCTGCTTCCAATCCTTGCGTTTGTAAATAATGCGCAAGCTCAGTATCACTAACGACTAATGCTTTTTTTGCTGCCATGGTTTCAAGAAAAACAATGCTAAACGCTTCTTGAAAAATGGCGGGTTGTGTTGCGAATAAAATCAATTGGCTTTCCAAAAATAATTTTTTCTTTTGCTCACCGCGCACATAGCCTGTGAAATAAACTGTTTTGGGTTCTAATGTACTGGGTAATTCAGAGCATTCTATTTTATTTAATTGCAAATCAGTGGTCATTTTTTTTAATGTACTTTCATGTGAGCCTGAGCCTGCAATCACCAGCGCACTTTGTATTTTATTTTTTATTAATGCATACGCGCGAATTAAAACATCAAATCCTTTTTCGGGTTCTAATCGACCCATCCCGAGTAAATAATTTTTTTCTGTAGGATCTTTTTCTGTTTTCCAATGAGCTAAATCAATTCCATTCGGAATCGTAAAACTTTTTTCTTTTGTATTATAAATGGAATGAGATACATCTGCCATGATGGGCGTCAAATGTGTCACCGCATTGGCGTTCGATAATATTTTTTTGCAGCGTTGAATGACGGTGGGGCGCTGAATGCGTTTTGAGCTTGCAGATAAAATATCGCTATGACTTGTGATGATAAAAGGAATCCCACATTTTTTTTTAATGTGCATCGCCATAAAACCTGCGCGATATAAACCGTACGCATGAATCAAATCAATTTTTTCTTTTTGAATGAGTGTGAGTAATGGCTGTAACTTTTTTTTCGAAATAAATAAACTCGGTTTAATGAGCGGCCCTGAATAACACCGTGTTCCATTTTTTAAATCATCACGCGGAGAATCAATATTTTCTTCACCTTCTGTATAAATAATTATTTCAACGCCGAGCGCAGGAAATACGTTTGTTAAATGCTGAATCACTTCAGCAACGCCGCCGATAAATAAATCGCCGTGGCGATGGGTGAGGAAGAGAATTTTCATCATTCTGAAATCATACTCCGCATCACATCACACACATTCTGCATCACATGCACATTATGAATGCACGCAAGATGACAATACGCTGACGATTTTTCTTTAAAAAGAAAATGCAAATACGCACGGGTGAAATGTTTGCATGTGTAACATTCGCAATTTTCTAAAATAGGTTGATCTTGTTTTGCATAAATGGATTTTTTAATATGAATTTTTCCATTTTCTTCACCATTCTCGAATTTAATCCAATTATTTTCGTGAATAATTTTTCCGTGATAGAGCGATCCATGTCGTGCATTACGTGTGGGTG
The DNA here is from genome assembly GCA_013287845.1 of Gammaproteobacteria bacterium. Lineage (GTDB taxonomy): Bacteria > Pseudomonadota > Gammaproteobacteria > DSM-16500 > DSM-16500 > JABDDA01. Next base: position 39,628 of record JABDDA010000006.1, on the reverse strand, counting down.
CCACGCAATCAAAGATATCAATTCCTTTTGCAACCACATCAATTAAATCTTGTGGATGTAAACCGACACCCATGGTGTATCTGATTTTATTTTCAGGTAAATGCGGACGCACCCAATCAATCACTTCAGCTGTTTTTTTCATATCGAATCCAATCACTTCTCCACCGATTGCAATTCCATCGAGTTCCATTTTTAAAATAAATTCTGTACTCGCTTCGCGAAGATCAGCAAAACTTCCACCTTGAATAATTCCAAATAACGCTTGTTTTAAGCCATAAACAGAATGCGGTGATTGATCATGAATTTCTTTTGATTCAGTGAGCCATCGATGTGTTCTTTCCATGGCTGCGAGCGCGGCTTCGCGTCCACCATTTTCAGGTGTGCATTCATCGAATGCCATAATAATATCGGCGCCAATTATTTTTTGTGTTTGAATCGAAGTTTCTGGTGTGAGATGAATTATTTTTCCTGAGATAGGATGTTTAAAGTGCGCACCCTTCGCATCAATTTTACAAATTTTAGAATTTTTCGATAAGCTAAAAACTTGAAATCCACCGCTGTCTGTTAACATGGTTTGTTTCCAATGCATAAATGAATGCATGCCACCGGCAGCTTGAATGACGTCCATTCCGGGTGAACACAACATGTGATACGTATTTCCGCCTAAAATAATTTGGCTGTTTGAATGCATTAAATCGTGTGGCGTCATGTGATTCACAAAGGCTTTTGTGCCGACGGGCATAAAAGTGGGAGTCATCACCTCGCCATGCGGTGTGGTCATTTTCATGATGCGTGCATGATTAGATGAATTTTTTTTAATGAGTTTGCTTTTAAAACTATTTTGCATTTTTTTCTCGAAGTATTTTTTTGAGGTTCGTATTTTATGCTGAAATAAGGGGGATGTGGAGTGTTATTTTTTTGTAAGTTTGCTCGTGGTGAGCTGTGTTATTTTGCTGTGTAATTCTTTTAGGATAGTAACAGCATGATCTTTATTTTTTGTGCAAGTATGATTAATGTCTTTTAGTTTCTCAATCATTTGTGGCGTAAGATAAAAATAGCGAACATCTTTTTTCATTTCGTCTAATTTAGAAGGTTGAGTTGCTAATGTCACTAATTCGATTAATAGCTCATGAGGTGAGTCTAGTTTTTTTGCTTCAAGAAGAGAATAAAGTTGTGAGATGTGATCTGCTATTTTACTGGTGCTGAGACCAAAAAATGAACCGAGAAATTGAGGTTCATATTTTCCGGTTCTGAAGAATGCATCAACAGGTGGTGCTATTTTTGTATCCGCAGAAGATTTTGGTGTTGCACTTGCGGCAGTCGTGGATGCGCTTGCACTGATAGCAGAAAATAATCCAGCACTGGTTACTCCAGAAGAAGAAACAGCGACAGTGATTGTTGCAGCAGGTGTTGCTGTTCCTGAGAAAGAGGCTTTCTTTAATTTATCTAAGAATTTATATTTTTCAAATATGCATCCTAATAAATTTCTTTTTTCTGAAACACGATCTAATATTTCTTCTTTGACGCGTCGTGAAACGCCAGGAATATCAGATAATCTTGGATCTTTTTTCCCATCTTTATCTTTTGAATCCTCTTTCACATCTTTTAAATCTTTCTGACTTTCTGTTTTTATTTTTTCAATGAAGGCGTCATAAATTTTTTGTTGTTGATTAGAATCAAAACTTATTTTTTCTTTTAATAAAAATTTATAATCAGGTCCTAAAAATATCAGTAAATCGACTAATACTTTCCATTCATTATTTTTAGTGAGTTGATTAAAAATACGTTGGTCTTTTCCCGCGATGGTTTTCAGAGTGGCGAGTTTTCCTGTTTGCTTTGCCATGTTGATTGCAGAGTTCATATCAGCATCGCTTAATTTCATTCCTTTATCTAACAACCGATCGACAAGCAAATGTTCTTCATGCAGAATCGCAATTGATCCGACGGTTTGTTTCGCATCATTTATTGCATTCCAATCTGTTTTTGAGTCAGTACAAAATTCAATAGCATCATAATTATTTGCTAATGCAGCTAAATGCGCGTACGTATTTTTATGTTCATCGACTGCATTTTTATCAATCGCATATTCTTTAAAGATTTCTTTAATCGTTTGTTTGTTATCTTTTTGCTGTACTTCATATTGCGCAATAGTGATTACGCGTTTTTTATCTTTTTCATCCAAAAGTAATTTTTTTAAGAACCGATGATTTCGTGCTTCAATTGCAGAAGTAATGGGACGATTTCCTTTTTCATCTTGCAAATTCCAATTTGTTTTTTCGTCAGTAATTAAATCAACAACTTCATCGATACTATTTAAAGAAGCAGCAGCGTGTAAAGGAGAGTGATAATTGGGTAAACGAATATCTTTTGGAACTTTCATTTCACGGAATAAAAATTCCAATGTTGCTGTGTCGTTGGCTTTGATTGCTTTTTGTATTTCTTCGCCGACGATAACAACATTTGCCACCATTAAAAGTTTAAATACTTTTTCAAGTAATTTTTTTTGATTTGTATTTTTTGCAAGTTCATACAATGTGTTTAATACTTCAGGCGAAGTATTTCCATTAATTTTTTCAATTTCTTTTTCATCTAACATTATTTTCTTATCGCGCACTGACTTTAAAAAATCGTTGTGATTTAAATTAATAGCAAGCGCAATGGGGGAAAGCCCGTTTTTGTCTTGGGGATGCCACTCTGTTTTTGCATCCGCGCAATATTCAACAACATTATTTTTATTATTTGTGAGTGCTGCTAAATGTAGAAAAGAAGCATGATCAGGGATTTTTTTGTTTCGATCAATATGGTTTTCAAAAATTTCTTTCAGCGCCTCTGTATTGCCTTCAGCTACTTCGTTTTGCGCGATAGTGATTGCGCGGTCTTCATTTGCAAATGTTCTTTTTAAGAAATCAGTATTTTTACTTTGAATTGCGCGAGAAATGATACTGGTTCCTTTTGAATCTTTGGCTGTCCAATCTATTTTTTCATCTGATTTTTCATCGAAGATGATGTTAAAAGTTTCTTCGCTACTATTTTTTAAAGAAGCGATGGCATGTAATGCGTTTTTATAATTTATAAGAGGAAGATTTTTATTTCCTTTCGTTTCTACGAAAAATAATTTAAGTGTGTTGGTATCATTGGATTTAATGGCGTCTTCTATTTCTTTTTTTAATATGAGCATGTTTTTGCTGCGCATGATCGGTAATAATTTTTCAAATAATACTTTGTTTTGTTTCTCTTTTGCGTGAGCGTAAAGTGTTTCAAGAATGTCATCAGGTGTTTTGTCATTAATGCATTCTATTTCTTTTGTATTTAATTCTATGTCTCGTTTAAAAGCTTCTTTTAAAAAATCATTTGCTCCCTCTGCCCCTATCAGGGCGTAAGTGATAGGTGTTTCTTTTGCATCATCTTCCGCGTGCCAATCTGCTTTCGCATCTTGTTTGAGATACTCAGATAAAAAATTTCCTTTGATTTGATGGGCGACAACAAGATGAAGCACTGTTTGTTGGTCAGTGCCATGTGTAATGCTATATCTTTCTCGCAAAGTTTTAACCATATCGAGATCACTTTTTTCTACGGCTGTGCTTAATAGATTCCCGTCAGGAACAATGCCTGCTGTTTTAAAAGTAACGATCGATTTTTCAATATTTCTTTTAATCGTGTCATAAAGCACGGAAACGGTTGAAGGAAGTTTTGTTTCTGCAATTTCTTTAAGTTGATTTGGATCTGCTAGTTCTAATGGAGATTTTTTTTCATTATTTTCTTGATGAGCATCCGCGCCTTTTGCTATTAAAGAATTAGCCAAATTATTTTTTGCGGTAACAGCGAGGTGGAGAGGTGTGTCACCACTAAGATTTTTTTCATTAACGTTTTTTGAATCGATTAAATGAGTTTGAATTTTCGAGAGAACACCTAATGTTAATTTTCCTGGTGTTTTTGCATACAGGTGAAGAGGTGTGTCGCCTGCTTTATTTTTTGCGTGAATGCTGGCTTTTTGTTGGACTAAAAGCGCTATTAATTCAGCACGTCTTATGCCTGGACTTTTATTGGAATCTTTTTCTTCGAATTTTTTTTCATCGATCACGACAGCATGATGTAATACCGTATTTTTTTCATCATCGATTTCATCAATCGTTGCGAGTTTAGATTCAAGAATTTTTCGTATGCCTTCATGATTATTAGGGGTGGAGGAGATGAATCCTCGTAAGGTTACTTGAACATTTAATTTTTTCAAGGCTTCTAAAGCATTTCTTTTTGAAAGAGATGATGCAAATACAATGGGGGAAGAATAACTTGTGAGATCGATTCGTTTATTATCTTTTATAGTGAATGATTTTACTGTGCTGTTTAAGTCAAATTTGCGCGCGTGTAATTCTTTGATGAAATCAGCTCTATCAAAATACGCTGCATAGTGCACGGCACGTGAAAAATATTTTTTATTTTCTTCAGAAAAATAATTTAATAATTTTTTAAACATTTTCAAATCATCAGATTGTGCGGCGAGCAATAAGAGTTGATCCATGTTTTTAAGAATAAGTTGCGTCACATCCGGTTTTGCATCTTTGCTATCTTTTTCAGAATCTTTTTTTGCAATGTGTTGTAAAACAATTTGATTGTCACGTAATACAGTAAGATAAAGTGGTGTGAACCCTTGATTATTTTGAGCGTTATAATTTGCATTGAAATTGAGTAATGCAATCGCTGCTTCATTACTGGTTGAAAGAATGGATTGATGCAGCGCTGTATTTCCCTCTTTATTTTTTTGATCGATGGGTTGAGAAAAATCTTGAATAAGTGTTGGAATCACTTTTTCTAAATTAGTTCGTGCAGCAAAATGAAGAGGAGGTTCTTTGAAATCTTTTATGTGTTCAATAAAAACAGGTCGGTGTATCACAGTGGCATGATTTTGTTTGAGCGCACTTTGAAAAGTAGTTTCGTAAATAGGTGTTTGTGGTAATTTTAATTCATGAAAAATCCCTACCATGGGAGTGGCTGCTTGATTATCTTGTTCAAATGCAAGATATAAAGGCGTGATGCCTTCTGTATTCAAGCAATTAATATTGATTCCAAGTCTGTGTAATTCTTTAATATAAAATTCCATAGTGGAAATATTTCCAGCTAAAACAGCTTCATGTAAGGGGGCTTTGAGTAACATTCCTAATGCTGTTTTTTGATTAAAAGTATCTTCAATCATTTTTTTAGCAGCAATATCGGTAGGTTTGGTTAGTATCAAAATATTTTTAAGACAATCAATAATTGTTTTTTCTTGCGCAGATAATTTTTGTTTTAGCTCATCAGTGAATGCTTCGGCGGGCATGGCTGAAAGAACATGGACTTTTTGAATAAGAAGGATCTCTTCATTATCAAAAAATGTTTTGTCAGAACTAAATGCGCGTAATGCATCGTCTTTTTTTTCTTGAATAGCAATATCGAGAGCCGTTCTCGGTGGTGATTCACCTGATTTTTGATAAATATTAATTCCTAATTTATATGCTTCTCGAATAAATTCTCCGCGATTATTGAGTGCTGCAAGATGAACAGGAAAATATTTTTTATCTTTTGTTGTTTCATTAATAAAAGGAATCATTGTCAGCATGCGCACATCACCCATGCGTGCTGCAATATGAATCATTGCATCACCTTTTGCATTCATCTTTGTTATTTCTGCTTCTACATTAGGAGTACATGCATTCACGATTTTTTGATGATTTTCTCTGATGGCATAATAAAGAGGGGTGGCGCCATAACTGTCTTCAACATTTTTTGGAAAATTGTAAGGCGATTTTGTTAACACAAAAAAAAGTTCTGTTTCGCCATACATTGCAGCAGCGTGTACTAATGTAAACATTGGATTATGTGGAAGCTTCATTTCTAAACTTAAACGAGGAATAGATAATTTATTTTTTTGAGCGATAGAAATAATATGAAACGCATCTAAAGGGTGACAGGGAACATCTGTAGCAAAATAAGGATTGGTGAGAGGGGCGGGGTCTTCTTTTTCTACCGTTTGGGTTTCCCTATTTGCACTCATACCTAAAAGAGCTGCGTCTCGCGCAGAAAGTTCAGCAGCAGTTTGTCGTCCAACGACATCCATTGCAGCGTTATAATGTTTTTTAGTTTTTTGAGTTCGAATAATGCTATCAATATGAAAAATATTTCCTGGAGCGAGAATCACTGTTTCTTTTTGATCGAGTTTTAAATCATCAATTGATATGGGATCTTGAACGGTTTCAATTTCTCCTTTCATATCAACAGTAAATTTTTCATTACTTGGTAAATAACGTGCAATTTGTATGAGTGTTTCATATACGGCTTTTACAAAAGAAATATTTTGATCATTCATTAATTGTAATAAATCCGCGCGTAATTTATTAATTGCATCTTTATATATTTCTCGCGTATTTTTTTGTGCTGCAGTTGATTTTATTTTTGAAATATTTTCTTTAAATGTTTTTAATACAGTTTTTGCTTCTAAAAATGGAATGAGTTTTTCTAATGCGCTTGTTAATGGTTTAGGTAACTCTGCAGGAAATCCTGCAGCTGTGGGAGAGCCGACTGTTTTTATATCTTTATCGCCACCACTGATGCTCATCTTGGATCCCTCGTTATGATTATTCTATTATTATAGCCTATATTGCATAGGATGGCGTGCGATGTAAATCCTTATTTTTTATGAGGTATTATAGAGGTAGGGTGATTAATTTCAGCTAGTTTTTCCATTAATTTTCGCATGACAATGACAGCGTTATTTTCATCGTCTTGGCAAGTCACATGAATGTCACGTAATTTTTTTATAATGTCTGGGGAAAGTTTTGAATAATTCGCATCTGTTTTTATCATTTGAAAGAAATTGCGCTGCATTGCTTGCGTAATTAATTCACCCAAGAGTGATTCATTCTTATTTGCTTTAAGGAGAGAATAAATTTCTTCGATGTGACTTGTGATTCCTTTTTCATCTAACACAACAGCGGTGTATTCTTTTGTAGAAGAAAATAGTCCCACTACTGTGACAGAGACTGCGGTAGCTGTCGTTGGTGCAGGAAAAATAGTTTTGAGTGCGGCATCTAAAAAATTATTTTCAGCTAACACGAGTCCTAATAAATTTCTTTTTGCTAATACAGGATCGAGTAAGTCATCTTTAGCTTCGATTGAAATACTTAGTGAAGATGATTTTGAATCTTTGTTGTCTTTTTCATTTTTGCTATCGCTTGCACTCACAGTTTTAATTTTTTCAGAAAATTCTGCAAAAAGATTTTTTTGATGAGGGGTAAGAATATCTTTAATTTCTTTAAATTGAGCGTCATTGTTTTTTGAGCGTCTCAGAAGTTCTGTTAATAATTTCCACTCTTTCTTTTCTATAAGATGATTAAAAATTTTCTTGTCATGTTTCGCAAAGACTTTTAATAAATCAAATCGATTTGATCTTTTTGCTTTTTCAATACCCGCATCAAAATCAGAAGTAAGAAGTTCAATGGGTTTTACTTCAGGATCTGCTTCGCGCTGTTTTTTATTTCTTGCGAATAAGAAATCTAATTCTTCGGGTTGATTATTTTCAATTGCCCTTTTTATTCTTTTTCTTTTGATGGGATGGTCTTTCATTCCATGTTTATCACGCAAGATCGTGATCATATCGATATCACGTAATGTCATGGCCATCTTACGTAAACTTTCATCGGGAACGATGCCTGCTGTTTTAAAAAGGGTGATAGATTTTTTAATGTCTCTTTTAATAGTGTCGTAAAAAATAGTGACGCGTAATGAGAGTTCTCGCTGAGCAATTTCACCGAGTTCTTTTGTATCTGCTAATTCTAATGCGGATTTTTTTGCATCATTCTCTTGATGAATATCCGCGCCACAGCTGATTAAAACCGTGCGTATTTCTTGCATTTTCATGCATAAGTGAAGCGGTGTGTTGCCCAGTTTATTTTTTGCGTGAATGTCTGCGCCGTGGCCAATTAAAAAATCTATTACGCTAATGCGAGTAACTATTTCTGCTAAAACTTTTTTAGATTCATCTAGGGTTGTGGCGTGATGTAATGCGGTATCTCCATTATGATCAGCTGCATTAATATCCGCTTTGCACTCGAATAAAGTTGTTAAAACATTTTTGTTTTGACGAACAGCAGCCATGACAATAGGAGAACTTTTAAAACTTAAATCAACTCGCTTATTATTTTCTACATCAAATAATTTTTCTATAGTATTTAAATTAAAATTTCGTCTATGCAATTCTTTAATCATTTCGGGTCGGTCAAAATAAACGGCATAATGCGCCGCGCGTGAAAAATATTTTTTATTTTCTTTAGAAAAATAATTCAATAATTTTTTAAATAGCTGTAAACCACTTTCAACATCGACATCTTGCGCAGCCATTAATAATAATTGATCCATGTTTTTAAGAATAAATTGCGTCACATCGGGTTTTGCATCTTTGCTTTCTTTTTCAGCGTCTATTTTTGCCATGTGTTGCAAAATAGTTTGATTGTCATGAAGAAGAGCAAGAGAAAGCGGTGTGCGGCCTTCTTGATTAGGTACGTGATAATCTGCTTTTAAATCGAGAAGTGCGATGGCTGCGCGTGCTGATTCAGACGTGCTTGAAGTGATTGCTTCATGTAATGCGGTATTTCCTTTTTTATTTTTTTCATCAACAGATTGTTTGCATTGATTGACTAATGTTGGAATAGTGGCGTGAAAATTTTTTCGTGCAGCAAAGTGAAGTGGGGGTTCTTCTAATGCTTTGGGTGCTGTGTTTAATAAATAAGTCATGATGGGTAAATTATTTTTTTCAATTGCGACTTGTAGGCAAGGCCAGTGTGATTGTTGCCAGGTGAGTTTTTCTTCAGTAAAAGTTTTTTCTAATGTTGTTATCGAAACGGATTTATTTTCTTGTAATGCGAGATAGTACGGTGGAATTCCCTCTGCGTTTTTACAATGAATATTTAATCCAAGGGCATGTAATATTTTTGTGTAAATTAGAATGTGGGATGTGTCTCCTTCTGAAACCGCTTGATGGAGTGGTGCATTCAAGAACATTCCTAATGCCGTTTTTTGATCGAATGTATCTTGAATTGCTTTTTTAATCGTATTCACTTGCCTTACTTGTTCTGCGTCTTTTTTATTTATGTTTGTTGTATCCGACAATGCAATTGTTAAAATGAAATTAAAACGAACGATAATTTCTTCTTTCAATAATGTTGATTTGAGTTCAGGAGTTAGTTTATTTGCTGGCATTGCAAGTAATACATATACTTTTTTAGAGAGATTAATTCTTTTATCACCAAAAAAAGTATTATCAGATGCAAACGCACGCGCAGCATTTAAATTTGTGCTTTTTATTGCAATATCTAATGCTGTTTCACCGTTTGCTGCTTCAATGAGAATATCAGCAGCTAATTCATTTAATTTTTGAATGAAGTTACCTCGGTCATGCATTGCAGCAAGATGAACAGGATAATATTTTTGATCTTTTGTTTTTTGTTCGAGGGGTGATTGGTAGAGTGGACCGGTTCTATCGATAGTGTCTTGTGACTTAATCAATTCCAGCATGCGCACATCGCCTAAACGTGCAGCGGTATGAATCATCAATTCGCCGTGAGAATTATAGTTTGTAAAACGATTTGGATAAGATATTCCACTATGAGCTAAATATTTTGGATGACCTTCCCTGAGCCCATAATAACCTGCTGTTGCACCAAACGAATCTTCTGGATTGTATGGAAGTGTTCGAAATTGATAAGGACCACACGGATCTGTTAACAAAAAATAGTTAGCTTGTTTATTAAACATCGCGCAAGCGTGTAGTAATGAAAATCCGCTATTTTCTGGGAAATTCATTTCATTTGCTAAGCGATCAATCGTAGTGAGATTATTTTTTCCTGAAACAGTTCTTGCTGAAACAGAAATAATATTTAAAGCATCGAGTGGATGACACGGAACATTTCCTGATAATGCAGGATGAGTGAGAGGCTGCTCTTTTGTATCAGCGATAGTTTGATACGCGCGATCTTCACTGATGTGATGCGTTGCTCTTTCTGCAGCAGTAGATTCTCTAAAAGTTTCCATCGCGGCAGGCGTCAATGCCGAATTAAAATGACCTTTGCTTTGATGAAGTTGAATGATATTGTCAAGATGAACGTAATGTCCTGTTGAAAAAATAATTGTTTTTGCATCTTTTTTTAATTCAACAAAAGAAATCGCATCTTCGAATGTTTCTATTTCATCTTTTGCATCAACAGTAAATGTATTATTTGCTGGTAAATAAAGTGCAATTTGGATTAACGCATTATAAATCGCTTGTTGTATATCAGCTGCTTTCATTAACGGTTGATCGTTTAATAATTTTAATAAGTCTGCGCGTAATTTATTAATGCAATCTTTATAAATAATTCTAAAATTTGTTTCATTAACAGATATTTTTATTTTTGCAATATTTTCTTTAAATGTATTTAAAGAATCTTTTTTTTCTGGAAGCGCATTTAGTTTTTCTAATAGTTTTTCTAATTCAGCGAGTAACGATTTTGGTAATTGCGATGGAAAGGGTGCAGCTGAAGCAACAGCAGTTGCTATTGATGAAGAATCTGATGTTTTTACATCTTTATCGCCACTCATACTCATAATTAGAATCTCTCATTTTTTGTTGCTTTATTATAGCGAATTTTTTTTCTAGAAAACTTAAGGTTTCCTTAAGAGTTTTCAAGTAAAATGATGAAAATTTTTTAATGAGGAATGAGAGATGAAATTGAAAAAAACGCTTCAAGCAGGTGGTATTGCAGCAGTAGGATTTTTTGCAAAAGGTTCTGTTGCTCAGGTTGATCGTCATGCGCAAGCCATGCGGTTTGCGAGAGTGACACCCGGTATTAATCACGATTTAATTCGCGAGCCTTTTGATGAGCAAGCTAATCATGTTGGTATGACAGCGAATCAACCTTATGGCGATATGGATCAACAATCATGTTTTGCGATGTACGATCCTGAAGCGTGTCTTAAATCTGCGTTGACGCAATTTAATAATTATAAGTTAACAGCAGGGATAACAAATGTTTTTAGTATGGATAGAGGAAATAGTGCACTTGAAAAAACTGTGATTGCACCGCTTAAACAATTTATTGAAAGTGGAATGGTAAAATATTCGCATCCTCAAGCATATGAATATGCAGGTGTTGCATTGATGATGTTATATCAGAAAGCAGGAAAGCCAACACACGAGTTGTATAGTGTGTTATCTCTTGATGTGATGAATAAATATTCTTTTGGAAAATTATTCGATTTAAAATTGGATGCTGGAAATTATATTGAAAAAGCAATGCAAAGTTATCATGACGAAAGTATTTTTGCATCCGAAAGAATTTTAAAAACTGCTTCCAAAGATAAAAATAACGGTGCTGCAAAATTATTAGAAGCAGCAAAATTATGGAAACTAGGAAAAACAGGCACAGCAGAAAAATATATTAAACGTGCGTTAGCACTTAATCCAGAATTTGAAAAATTTATTTCTGATATTAAAAATAATGAAATGGATTACCAAACATTTAAGAAAAAATTTGAAAAAGAAATTTGGGATTTTGAAACAGACATACTTCAGCAGAAACTGAAAGAAATAAAAAGTCATCCTGCGCTTAAAATTTAATTTATTTATTAGAATAATTTTCTTTATAAAAACTCATGATCATGCAATCATGAGTTTCCCCTTCTTTTCATCCCATCAAATCTATTTTTTCAATACTACTATTTACTATTTTCATTGAAAAGTACCCTTTTCAGGAGTACACTTAACAGGAGAGATCCATGGATATTTTTGAAGTTATTATCAGTGATCATGCATTGCATGATTTAAAAAAAGTTCCTTTCCATATTTTTAAAAAATTACAAGCATGGATCGAAGGTGTTAGTTATTCAGGATTAAGAGAAATGAGAAAAATTCCTGGCTATCATGATGAGCCATTACATGGAAAAAGAATAGGGCAGCGTTCTATTCGATTAAGTAAAGCGTATAGAGCTATTTATGCCATTAAGCATAGTGGTGAAATAGAAATTGTGATGATATTGGAGATAAACAAACATGCCTACTAAAAATACCAAACAATCGTTAGCATTCTTAGAAAAACTTTCAGGAAAATTAACATTAGGTTCTCTTTTATTAGCAATTCGAGAAGGCGAAGAAATGAGTCAAATTGAATTTGCTAAATCATTGGGTATTTCTAAGCAATATTTATGTGATTTAGAACGTGGAAGACGATTTGCAAGTCCGCGTGCTGCAGCAGACTATGCAAAAAAACTTGGTTATTCTCCTAGACAATTTGTTCGTTTATGTTTGCAAGATTTAGTAAATCGTAATGGACTTGATTTGATTATTGGTGTGCGAGATGCAGCATAACAATCCTCATCTGAAAAATGACATTTAATAACATTTTCCCAGGATGAGTGGGGGGTCTTTTTTTGGGTAACATATCCTCTCCTTTCAATTTATTAATATAAATTTTTTAGTGTAAAAGAAGTGTTTGTAAATTGGGAAAGCTGGCGCGCCCGGAGAGATTCGAACTCCCGACCACCTGGTTCGAAGCCAGATACTCTATCCAACTGAGCTACGGGCGCAAAGAAAACACATTATACTGGTGCAAAATCAGTTTTCAATTTTGTTATTCCACCAATTTTTTTGAGAAAATTTTTTAGAATAAAAATATTTTGGCGCGCCCGGAGAGATTCGAACTCCCGACCCCCTAGTTCGTAGCCAGGTACTCTATCCAACTGAGCTACGGGCGCAACATGTTTTGGCGGAGAGAGAGGGATTCGAACCCTCGATGAAGTTTTAAAGACCCCATACTCCCTTAGCAGGGGAGCGCCTTCAGCCTCTCGGCCATCTCTCCGGTTTTTGAAATAAAATAAAAAGTAAAAAAGTTTTTATTCTTCTTTAGTACTTTTTTTCTTTTCTGCCTTTTTTTCAGGCGCTTTTGCTTTTCCAGCAGCAGGTTCAGCAGCCGCTGCAGGTGCTGCATTTTTTTCTTGCTGAATTCGCTGATAAATTTCTTCGCGGTGAACAGAAACTTCTTTAGGCGCATTAATACCAATCCGTACTTGATTACCTTTAATACCAAGTACAGTTACAACGACATCGTCACCTATTATTAGTGTTTCACCCACACGCCGAGTTAAAATAAGCATTTTTCCATCTCCTTCATCACTACCTTGTTGTGTGCACTTAATTTGTAAAAGTAAAAGTGCGTCTGTTTGGTTTCCCTAGTACTGCCCCCGCAATTTTAAAAAAGCAAACCGCGACAGACAGTCAAAGTGTGCCATAGTAAACAATTCATATATTTTGTGCAAATGGGATTTTTAGAGGTTGCCCGCTTCTATCTCAGCTGACTCATTCTCAAGAAGCTTTTTGTCCAGCTCAAATGCTTCGTGCACAGCACGCGCGCCGCGCTCTAGCATTTTTTCATCAATCACAACAGAAATTTTAATTTCAGATGTCGTAATCATAAGAATATTAATATCCGCTTCGCCTAATGCTTTAAACATTTTGCTTGCAACACCGGCATGAGAACGCATGCCTAATCCAACGAGTGATAATTTCGCAACTTGCGCATTACTTTTAATCGAAGCAGCGCCTAATTTTTTTGAAATTTTTTCAATGATAGACATTGTGTTTTTAAAATCTTTTCGTTGAACAGTAAAAGTAAAATCAGTTGCAGAATTCCCTGTTGCGTTTTGCGCGATCATATCAATTTCAATATTCGCATCACTCACCATTCCAAGAATTTCACCTTCAATGCCTGCGCGATTGGGAACACCAAAAATAGAAATAATTGCTTCTTCATGACTGAATGCAATACCTGACACTAATCTTTTTTGCATAATTTTATCCTCAAAAGTAACTAACGTACCTTCGCCTTCAGTAAAAGTTGAAAGCACACGAATAGGCATATTGTGATGCGCAGCTATTTCAACAGAACGCATTTGTAAAACTTTCGCACCTAAACTTGAAAGTTCCAACATTTCTTCAAAAGAAATATGTGAAAGCAGCATCGCTTCTTTAATCACGCGTGGATCGGTTGTGTAAACACCTTCAACATCAGTATAAATTTGGCATTCTTCTGCTTTCAGTGCAGCGGCTAATGCAACACCGGTTGTATCAGAACCACCGCGACCGAGTGTTGTAATATCTCCGCGTGTATTGACACCTTGAAATCCTGCAACAACAATCACATAACCTTCTGCTAATTCTTTTAAAAGAATAGTTGTATCGACATTTAAAATGCGCGCTTTGGTATGAAAATCATCGGTGTGAATTCCAATTTGTAGTCCCGTATACGAACGTGCAGGACAATTTTTTGCATTCAATGCCATTGCAAGTAATGCCATTGAAACTTGTTCGCCCGTTGCAAGTAACATGTCATATTCACGTGGATTCGGTTCTGATGTGAGTGCATTCGCTAATTTAATTAAACGATCTGTTTCACCATGCATTGCAGAAACAACCACCACTACTTGATGGCCTTTTTCACGTGCTTTTATCACTTTATCTGCAACGTGTTGGATGCGTTCAAGCGAACCGACTGATGTGCCACCAAATTTTTGTACAATGAGTGCCATAAATAATTACCTAAAATTTTTCTTTTATTTCTTTTAGAACAGAATGCAATGCATTATCTAATTGTTCCGGTTGATTTCCACCTGCTTCAGCAAGATCATTTCTTCCACCACCTTTTCCACCAATTTTAACAGCAACGTGATTGACTAATTCACCCGCTTTTATTTTTTGAATACAATTTTCAGTGACACCTGCAACGACACTCACTTTATTTTCTTTTACAACAGCTAACACAATCACAGCTGTGTGTAATTTATTTTTTAATTGATCCACAATATCACGTAATGATTTTGGATCCATCCCTTCTAATTTTTTTACTAATATTTTTGTGCCGGAAATATCGATTGCTTCAGATGCTAACGATTCTCCTGCGTGTGCTGCTAATTTATCTTTGAATTGTTCTAATTGTTTTTCTAATGTGCGTACGCGTTCATTCGCGAGAGAATTTTTTTGATTGAATTCTTCTTCGCGTTTTTCAATCCACAGTAATGCGCCTTCTCCGGTGACGGCTTCAAGACGACGAATGCCAGCAGCGACACCTGATTCAGAAATAATTTTAAAAAATCCAATATCACCGGTGCGATGTGCGTGTGTGCCACCACATAATTCAACAGAATTACCGAATTTTACAACACGAACTTCATCACCGTATTTTTCTCCGAATAACGCCATCGCACCTTCGGCAATAGCTTTTTCAGGTGTGGTGACATGAACATGCGCTTCATTATTATTTCGAATTTCTTCATTCACGCGTTGCTCAATAATTTTTATTTCTTCGTGCGTGAGGGGTGATGAATGAGAAAAATCAAAACGTAATCGTTCTGGTTCAACGAGAGAACCTTTTTGAATGACGTGATCACCTAAGACTTGTCTTAGCACCATGTGTAATAAATGTGTTGCAGAATGATTTAATACGGTGGCTGCGCGACGTTTGTTATCGACTTCCGCAAAAATTTTTTCATTGAGATGAAAATTTCCTTTTTCCATTTTTCCTAAATGTACGTGTGCTTGACCTTGTTTAATCGTATCGTGCACGCGAAAAAAATTATTTTCAAAATGTAATAATCCTGTGTCACCAACTTGTCCGCCGGATTCTGCATAAAACGGTGTGCAATCTAAAATGACAGAACCTTTTTCGCTTGTTTTTAAAGTATCAACAGGGTTTCCGTCGCGATACAGTGCAAGAATTTTTCCGCTGAATTTTTCAGATAAATTATGATAGCCGGTAAATTCAGTGGGATGTTCAATGTTCGCGCCTGTTTGATAATCGGCTTCAAATTGGCTGGATGAGCGAGAACGTTTGCGTTGTTCTTCCATTGCAGATTCAAATCCAGCGATATCAATTTCAAGTGAACGTTCACGCGCCATATCAGCTGTTAAATCCACAGGAAAACCATACGTATCATATAATTTAAAAATAATATCGCCTGGAATTAATTTTCCGTGTAATTGATTAATCACTTGATCAAATAATTTTATTCCTTGCGAAAGTGTTTGGCTGAATTGTTCTTCTTCTTGAAGAATTATTTTTTCTATTTGTTTTTGTGATTGAATTAAAACAGGATACGCTTCACCCATTTTATCTGCGAGTGGTTTTACTAATTTAAAAAAGAAGGGATCTGTTAATCCTAATTTATTTCCGTGACGTAATGCGCGTCGCATAATTCTGCGTAACACATAACCGCGACCTTCATTAGAAGGTAATACACCATCGGTAATTAAAAATGCGCATGAACGAATATGATCTGCAATGACGCGTAAAGAAAAATTTTCTAATTCTTTTATTTGTGCAAGATTAGCTGTGAATTGAATAATGTGTCGGAAAATATCAATGTCATAATTATTAGTGACACCTTGCATCACAGCTGAAATGCGTTCTAATCCCATTCCTGTATCAACAGAGGGTTTCGGTAAAGGTAAAAGTGTTCCATCCGCAGTGCGATTAAATTGCATGAACACTAAATTCCAAATTTCAACGTAACGATCTCCATCTTCTTCTGCACTGCCAGGAGGACCGCCCCAGATGTGATCACCATGATCATAAAAAATTTCTGTGCACGGACCGCAAGGACCTGTCGGGCCCATCGACCAAAAATTATCTTTCTCACCACATCGTGTAAAACGTGTGGGATTAATTTTCATTTCATTTAACCAAATTTTTTCTGCTTCTTTATCTTCATGAAAAACAGTCACCCATAATTTTTCAGGAGGAAGATGTAAAATATCGGTGAGGAAGGTCCACGCAAATTGAATCGCTTCTTTTTTAAAATAATCACCGAAACTAAAATTGCCTAACATTTCAAAAAAAGTGTGGTGACGTGCAGTGTAACCGACGCGTTCTAAATCATTGTGTTTTCCGCCTGCGCGCACGCAACGTTGTGAAGACGTGGCGCGTGTGTAAGGGCGTGGATCTTTTCCGAGAAAAACATCTTTAAATTGCACCATGCCGGAATTGGTAAATAATAAAGTGGGATCGTTGCCTGGAATTAAAGAAGAAGAGGGCACGATGGTGTGATTATTTTTTTTGAAATAATTTAAAAATTCGGTGCGAATTTCGTTGGCGGTTAAACATGTTTTGTTCGACATAAATATTCGATTATTAAAAATTTTAAACCATGCATTATGGGTGATATTTTGGGGATCTTCAATTGAAGTTTTAACTTTTTGCGAGAGGATCCGAGCCGCGCGCTAAGCCAAGCGTGTACAAGTTCTTAATTACCGAGAAGTTAGTTAGAGCATACACGCTTGGCTTAGCGCGCGGCTCGGATCTGTGCTCAAAAGTTTGTTACAAGTTTGAGTGTCATTCAAAAAATATTTTTTCAATTTGTTCTATTGTGAAACCTCGGTGTTGCAAAAACCGCATTTGCTGTGCGCGCGTTTTGAAATCAGTGGGTAATTTATTTTTAAAACGTTTTTGCCAAACGTGGTTAGCTGCTTGAAACCAGTGCGCACTATTGGGTGAAAGAAATTTTTCGATTTCTATTTCTGGAATGCCGCGTTCTAATAATTCTAATTGAATGCGTATGGGGCCGTAGCCTTTTTTACTTCTGAAATGAATATAATTTTCAATGAAGCGATTTTCATTGAGTAAATTTTCTTGTGTTAGTTTTTTTAAAACAATTTCAATTTCTTCTGCTGGAAATTTTTTTTGTAATAATTTTCGGAATAATTCTTTTTGCGAATGTTCGCGGCGGGCGAGTAAGTTAAGGGCGGTGCGGTGGAGGTTGGTTTGTGGCATGAGAAATTTCTCAATCATTTGTCATGCCAGCCGAGCGTTTTTTGCGAGAGGTGGCATCCAGTGGCTTTTTTAAAAGTCACTGGATGCCAGCTAAAAGCACGCTGGCATGACAGCTGAATATTTTTATTTTTAATATAACTGGATGCCAGCTAAAAGCACGCTGGCATGACAGCTGAATATTTTTATTTTATGTACCTGGATGCCATCTCTCGCGCTTCGCGCTCGGCTGGCATGACAGCTTTCTACGCTTCTGTTTCTTCTTCCTCTTCCTCTTCTTCCATTCTCGGTGAACTTTTCACCGCGTCGACTAATAATTTCGCACGCAATTTACTTTCAATTTCTTTTGCTGCTTCAGGATGTTCTTTCAAATAAATTCGCGCATTTTCTTTGCCTTGACCGATGCGTTGATTATTGTAACTAAACCACGCGCCCGCTTTATCAATAAATCCATGCAGCACGCCGAGTTCAATAATTTCACCTTCACGTGAAATACCTTCGTTATAAAGAATTTCAAATTCAGCTTGTCGGAAAGGAGGCGCCACTTTATTTTTAACAACTTTTACGCGTGTTTCACTTCCAATAATTTCTTCGCCTTGTTTGACACTACCAATTCGACGAATATCTAAACGCACAGAGGCATAAAATTTTAATGCATTTCCACCCGTGGTTGTTTCAGGATTTCCAAATACCACACCAATTTTCATTCGAATTTGATTAATAAAAACGACAAGTGTATTAGAACGTTTAATATTCGCAGTGAGTTTACGTAATGCTTGTGACATTAAACGTGCTTGTAATCCCATGTGTTGATCACCCATTTCACCTTCAATTTCCGCTTTGGGTGTGAGTGCAGCAACAGAATCCACAATCACAACATCCACTGCATTAGAACGTACTAACATATCGGTAATTTCTAATGCTTGTTCACCTGTATCGGGTTGTGACACTAATAATGAATCGACATCAACACCTAACCGTTTTGCATAAGCAGGATCAAGTGCATGTTCTGCATCCACAAATGCAGCGGTTCCACCGAGTCGTTGACATGATGCGATGACTTGTAATGTGAGTGTTGTTTTTCCTGATGATTCTGGACCATAAATTTCAACAACGCGACCGCGAGGTAAACCGCCAATTCCTAATGCAATATCTAAAGCAAGTGAACCGGTTGATACCACTTCAATATCGCGAATGGTTGTGTCATCGCCTAAACGCATGACAGATCCTTTTCCAAATTGTTTTTCAATTTGACTGAGTGCAGCGCTGAGTGCTTTTTTTCTGTTTTCTTCCATTGGTAGAGTCCTTAATAAAATTATTTGATTGATAATAGACGAGCGAAAATGAAATGCAATGTTTTAATTTCTTGATGGCAAAAATTTTTTTTGTGCAGAATTTATGCTAAAAAATATTTATTCTCTTAAGATTTCCTTAAGATTTGTGCTTTACAATGTGCTTCGGAAAATATTAGTGAGAAAGTTTTTTTAGCAGCCCCTCATTATATTTCAGGATGAATTTAAATCAACTAACTATTTTTACGAGGTTAATATTTATGGCCGCATCAGCATCAGCAATGACACAAGATACAGCATCTGCAGTTATAGACGCAACAGACGCTTTGCCACTCCTTGAGCCAGTAGAAGGTGATCAACAACAACCATCAAGTACTCCAGCTTCTTTATCCGATTCAGCAGCAGCAGCAACAGCAACAGTGGGCGGAAAAACAGGCACAGCTAAATCAGGTGCTCAGCCACAAAAAAAAGACGATAAAAAAGCTGAAGTTGTAAAACCTCCAGTAAAAAGCGCAACTGCAGCTGTAAATAATCCACCTCCACCACCTGATGATGCAGAAGAAGATGATGAATCAGCAGCAGCCGCCGCAGCACTTAAAACAAGAGAAGAAGCTATATCTAAGATGGTAGCAGAACAGGAAAGACAACGACGAAGAGCAGCAGAAGCAAAAGCAGCAGCCGCTGAACACGAAAGACTAACAAAAGTTGAACGCGAAAGACAAAGAGCAGAATTAGAAGCACGAATCGAAGCCGAAGCAGCAGAAAGCAAAAGAAAAGCAGATGATGCAGCATCCACAATTGCCGCAGCAGCAGTTACTCCAACTCCATCATCTTCAGCTCCAATAACAGCAGCAGCAACATCATCATCAGAAACTCCTGCATTATCTTCAGCTCCAACAGCAGTAGCAACTCCTGCATCATCTTCTCCAATAACAACAACCGCATCAACAGCAAAAAGTGAAGAAGAGAAAAGAAGGGAAGAATTAGCAGAAAGCAAAAGAAAAGCAAATGAAGCCGAAGCAGCGGAAGTAAAAAGAAAAGCAGATGAAGCAGCCATAGAAGCAGAAATAGAAGCGGAAACAAAAAGAAAAGCAGATGCAGCAGCCGCATTAAGAGCATCGAGCGGTGATAATGGGGGGGAAGAGAAGAGCTTGATGGACCGTGGCAATTTTTCATCAACACGCTATAACGTAGGTACAAAAAAACGTCTTGTGCAGTCATTCGCACAAGCGCTTGATCCTGTTCCTCTTGCAACATCATTAGCTGCATTAACTTATGCGAATTACGCGAAGGAAGATGCCGATAACAATATGGGAACTAAATTTGTTTATGCATTCTTGCCATTTGTGATTCCTCTTTATCTTATGCTTTTAATGCGTACGGCTAGAATGTGGGCGAATACAAATGCTCAAGGAAATTTAAAACTGTCGAACCATAAAACTGCAGAAGGTAAAACACGTTCAGGTAAATACGGACATTGGGCGCCTGTAGTCATTACTACCGCACTTTCTTTCGTATTTGCAGGTGTTTATGCTGCAGTAAAAAATCCGTATGATTTCATTGTGCATCCAGATAATTCCGGTGCATTTAATAATGGAACAGATCCATTTGGTAATGGAACTGATGCATCTTATTCATTGGGCACCAATGATAATACCTACCAATTGTTAGACTTAAATCACAATCAAGCAGCGTCTGTTTTAGCAGTGACTTCAACAGTGATCTCTGTGAGTATTTATTACACTGCTGAAACTCTTCTTCATGCTTATCGTGGTTTCGGTAGAAATCCTATTTCATTTATTAAAAATGAAGTACAACAAACATGGCAGCAATATTCTGTTAATGATGCAGTGAATTTTGCTCAAACCATGATTTTTACATTATTCATGAGAGAAATATTTATTCTTGCAGGTCAAGCTGCATTGGTATCGAATTGGTATTTCTTACCACTCGCATTTGCTCTTCAATATGCAGCAGATATGGCAGCGAATTATTTCACAACACGTGAAACACCGCTCGATAATCTTGTTGCGCGAAGTGTTGGTGCAGGCTATCAATCTATTTCAGCAGCAGCGCCTGCTAGTGGTGATACCCATAATGTTGGTGTAGTAGCTGCGCCTAGTGGTAAACAAATATTAAAAGCGGCAGCGCCTTCTGTTCTTCGTTGGACTGCATTTGCGGGATTAATCACAGGATTGTGCGCTATTTTCGCGAAGTTTGAATTGTTCAACAATCAAAATGGATTAGTGAATGAGGATTTCTCAGCTGAACGTCGTGATCTGACAATGATGGCGACAATATTTGCAGTTGCAGCCACTGTTGTGAACGTGCCTTACTTAATGTGGAAACACAGTAAAGCGTGTTTTGATCCAGCGTTTACATGTCCTACACCTTCTAAACCTGATTGCAGCAAAGTCTCTACAATGTTTAGTAATCTTAAAGAGAAATGTAAGCCAGGTGTGCTGCGTGCAGAGCAAATGGTCATGATGGCTAGTGCCGTCTCATTGACAACAGCCGGTGGTGGTAGTAATCCTGCTGATACTACTCCTCGTATTGATGCAGATGTTGCAGCAGCAGCTGCAGCAAGTGGTTCGCTTACATCATCTACATCTGCACCAGTACCACCATCAAGAAGAAACAGTAAAAGTTAAGTAATATTTATTATTGTTCTTCATCACCTAAAGGGGCACATTGTGCCCCTTTTTTTTATTGTGAACTTAAATAAACTAATAATTTTTCGATTACCATCATGATGGCTTGCTCTCGAATAGCAAACCGATCTCCCGAAAAAATAAAAACATTCGCTTCTGTTTTTTTTTCTAATGATGCAATCGCAATCCAAACGGTTCCCACGGGTTTTTCAATCGATCCTCCACCGGGTCCTGCAATGCCTGTAATTGCAACACTCACATTCGCTTGACTGAAATGCAATGCACCTTCCGCCATTTCACGCGCTGTTTTTTCACTCACTGCGCCGTGTTCTGATAAGGTATGCGTGTTCACATTTAATAATTCTTCTTTTGATTTATCACTGTAAGTAATCAATCCGCGATCAAACCATTCTGAACTTCCGCTAATATTGGTAATCCAATACGCTAATCCACCGCCTGTGCATGATTCTGCTGTCACTAATTTCCATTTTTTTTCTTTCAATGCGTGTGCTAATGATTCTGCTAATGCATGTAAAGACATAATCAACACCTCATCTATTTTTCTGTGTGCAGAGAGATTACTATATTCCACCTAAAAAAGGATCTCTTTTGCTTATGACAGAATCAACACAGGTTTCACACACACCGATGATGCAGCAATATTTGCGCATTAAATCTGATTTTCCTGACACATTATTATTTTATCGCATGGGTGATTTTTACGAACTTTTTTTTGAAGATGCAAAAAAAGCAGCGCGTTTATTGGATATTACATTAACAGCACGTGGGACTTCTGCAGGAAATCCTATTCCGATGGCAGGTGTTCCATTTCATTCTGCAGAATCTTATATTGCAAAATTAATTCGTAATGGATTATCGGTTGCGATTTGCGAACAAATCGGTGATCCCAAAAATAGTGTAGGTCCTGTTGAACGACAAGTTGTTCGCATTTTAACACCTGGCACCGTGAGTGATGCTGCATTTTTAGAAGAACGTTCTGATAATTTTTTAGCGGCCATTTATTTACAAAAAAATCGTTATGGAATTGCAACACTGGATATCAGCAGTGGACGTTTTAATTTATTAGAAATTGAAGGACATGAAGCATTATTAAGTGAACTCGAGCGCATTCAACCCGCAGAAATTTTAGTGAGTGATGATGCAACATTTTCTTTATCACACGAAAGAATTCGTCGTCGTGCTCCGTGGGAATTTGAATTTGAAAGCAGCGTGCGTTTGTTAACACAGCAAATGCAAACATTCGATTTAGCTGCATTTCAATGTTTAGATTTATCTGTTGCATTGTGTGCAGCAGGATCGTTATTACAATATGTTAAAGAAACACAACGTGCATCGTTACCTCACATTCGCGCCATTCATGTTGAGCGACGTGAAGAGGCGATTATTTTAGATGCCGCTACGCGAAAAAATTTAGAACTTATTACAAATTTTTCTGGTAAAAATGAAAATACACTCGCTTCAGTTTTTGATTGCACATCAACTGCAATGGGAAGTCGATTATTAAAACGTTGGATGAATCGTCCACTACGCAATCATGAAATCATTCGCGCACGACAAAAAGTTATTCATGCATTATTACAAGATAGATTTTATCGTTTGATTCAAACGCATTTAAATGAAATTTCAGATTTAGAAAGAATTCTTGCGCGTGTGGCATTAAAAACAGCGCGTCCGCGCGATTTAATACAGCTACGTGAAACATTAAATCAATTCCCGGCATTACAAAAAAATCTTTCTTCAAAAAATAATATTGCATTGCTGGATCAGCTGCGCGCAAATATCAATGAATTTCCCGATTTATTTTTATTATTACAAAAAGCAATTGTTGAAAATCCACCTGTTACAATTCGTGATGGGGGTGTGATTGCAGAAGGATATGATGCCGCACTCGATGAATTACTCAGTTTAAGTGAGCACGCAGGAAATTATTTATTAGAATTAGAAGAACGCGAAAAAAATCGCACGGGATTTTCAACATTAAAAGTGGGATACAATCGCGTGCATGGTTATTTTATTGAAATCAGTCGTCTTCAAGCAGAGCGGGCACCCGCAGATTATATTCGTCGTCAAACATTAAAAAATGCAGAACGATTTATTACACCTGAATTAAAAGCATTTGAAGATAAGGCACTCACTGCACGTGAAAAAGCACTCGCGCGCGAAAAAGAATTGTATGAAATATTACTTGATAAAATTTTAGAATATTTAATTCCATTGCAAACATCAGCAGAAGCGATTGCAGAATTAGATGTGTTAACAAATTTTTCAGAACGTGCTGATACATTAAATTTAATTTGTCCAGAATTAATTTCTCAATCAGGAATTGAAATTGTCGGCGGACGTCATCCTGTTGTGGAAAGTGTTTCAACGCAACCGTTTGTTGCAAATGATGTTGTATTAAAAGATCCGCAACGAATGTTAATCATTACCGGCCCAAATATGGGCGGAAAATCCACTTATATGCGGCAGACTGCATTAATTGTTTTGTTAGCTGCGATGGGAAGTTTTGTTCCAGCTGTTTCAGCACGAATTGGATCGATTGATAGAATTTTTACGCGCATTGGTGCAGCAGATGATTTAGCGAGTGGACGTTCAACATTCATGGTTGAAATGACGGAGACCGCTAATATTTTACATAACGCGACTGAAAATAGTTTAGTGTTGATGGATGAAATTGGTCGAGGTACGAGTACGTTTGATGGATTATCGTTAGCGTTTGCGTGCGCAGAATATCTCGCGCGTGAAAAAAAATGTTTTACATTATTTGCGACGCATTATTTTGAACTCACTGCATTGGAACAAGAAATATCTTCTGTCAAAAATATTCATTTTGATGCGACAGAACAAAATGAAAAAATTATTTTTTTACATCGTGTGAAAGAGGGTGCTGCAAGTCAAAGTTATGGAATTCAAGTGGCGCAATTAGCGGGTGTGCCGCGTGCGGTGATTCAATTGGCGAAAAAGAAATTGAAACAATTAGAGCAGCAAAGTGTTCCGGCGCAAGTTGATTTATTTCAATTTCAAACAATGGAAAAAGAAAATCCTTTTTTAGAAAAAATTAAATCCTTAGATTTGGATGCGATGTCGCCGAGAGAGGCGTGGGAATTTTTGTTTGAGTTAAAAAAATTGTATTAAGTTTTGCAGTGGGATCCGAGCCGCAAAAACTTTTTACTCATTTTTTGATTTTGTTTCTAATAATAAATTAACTTCATCTTTTTCCATTTCAACCCACCGTCCGCGTTTCAATGTTTTCGGTAATGTAATATTTCCAAATCGCACACGCATTAAACGACTCACCGTCACACCCAGTGATTCCCACAATCTTCGCACCACACGATTACGTCCTTGTTTCACAATTACGTGATACCAATGATTCGAACGTTCACCACCAATATCCACAACAGATAAAAAATTCGCAACACCATCTTCTAATTCCACGCCTTTTTTAAGGGTTTTTATCATGTCAGGTGAAACTTGTCCGCGAATGCGCACGGCATATTCGCGTTCAAATTCATGTGACGGATGCATCAAATGATTTGCAAGTTCACCGTCATTGGTAAGAATTAATAATCCTGAGGTATTAAAATCTAATCGTCCCACGGAAATCCAACGACTGTTTCGCAGCAAAGGTAAATGATCAAAAATAGTGGGGCGTCCTTCAGGATCGCGTCGTGTACAAATTTCTCCTTCCGGTTTGTAATAAAGTAACACGCGTACTTTTTTATTTTGAACTTTGACTAAATTAACGGCGCGATTGTCTAAAAAAATTTTATCGTGAGCAGAAATTTTTGTGCCGAGAATCGCAACGTTTTGATTGACGCGAATGCGTCCTTCGCGTATCCATTGTTCGATTTGACGACGTGAGCCGACGCCCGCATTGGCGAGTACTTTTTGGATGCGTTCATTCATAAGATATTTCTCAAAATTTAATGATTGTCATTGCGAGAGGATCCGAGCCGCGCGCGTAAGCAAGCGTGTATGCTCTAACTCATTTCTCGGTAATTAAAAATTTGTACACGCTTGCTTACGCGCGCGGCTCGGAATCAGAAATTTCTTCTTCAGAGGATTCATCCACTGGAGAAACTAATTCTAATTGCACAGTTAATTTTTCTTCTTGAATATCGAGATCTTTAATATCTGCGAGTGTCGGTAATTCAGTTAAACTTTTTAAATTAAAATGATCGAGGAAATTTTTAGTAGTTGCATAAAGTGCTGGTTTTCCAGGCACTTCTTTATATCCTACAATGCGCACCCATTCACGTTCTACTAATGTTTTTAAAATATGAGAATTCACAGCAACGCCGCGCACATTTTCAATTTCTGCACGTGTAATCGGTTGACGATAAGCAATTAACGAAAGTGTTTCTAAAAATGCGCGTGAATAACGGGGCGGACGTTCTTCCCATAATTTTGCAAGCCAAGCACTAAATTCTTTTTTCGCTTGGAATTCAAAACCACTCGCGACTTCTTTTAATGCAATGCCACGATCTTCATAAAAATTTTTTATTTCATTCAGTGCGTCGCGAATGTCTGCAGTCGAAGGCGCTGCATTTTCATCGAATAATTTTTGTAAATCAGAAACACTGAGTGGACGCCCCGCGACCATCAGTGCAGCTTCAATAATTTGAATTAATTTTTCTTCTATCATGCGGCCACCGATTTGATGTGAATGGGTCCAAACGTGCTTGTTTGAACAAATTCAATTAAATGATCTTTAAGTAATTCCAACATCGCAAGAAATGTCACAACAACACCCATGCGTCCTTCTTTTAAATTAAATAAACTTGTAAATGTTATAAATTCTTTATCTTGTAAGTTCGAAAGAATAATTGTCATGCGTTCACGCACTGAAAGTGTTTCTAATTGTACTTGATGACTTGCGTTGAGTTCTGCGCGTCTTAATACTTCTGCAAGCGCTAAAATTAAATCTTGTAATGTTACGTGTGGTAAAGGTTTTTCAACTAAAATTTCATCGGATTCTACTTCAACAGAAAAGGTATCACGTTCGTGACGTGGTAATTGATCGAGTTCTTGCGCTGCTTTTTTGAAACGTTCATATTCTTGTAATCGACGAATCAATTCTGCGCGTGGATCTTCTTCTATTCCTTCTGTATTTTCAGAGCGTGGCAATAACATGCGCGATTTAATTTCTGCTAATAACGCTGCCATCACCAAATATTCTGCAGCGAGTTCCAGTGATAAATCTTTCATGAGATCGACATATTCCATGTATTGGCGAGTGACTTCTGCAATCGGAATATCAAGAATATCTAAATTTTGTTTTTTAATTAAATAAAGCAAAAGATCGAGCGGGCCTTCGAAGGCTTCTAAAAAAACTTCCATCGCTTCGGGTGGAATATAAAGATCTTTAGGTAAAGATGTGAACGCTTCCCCTCGCACAAGGGCGATGGGAGCGAGGTTTTCAGCTATTTCTGCAGTATTATTTTCCATGGGCGTATTCTACCAGGCACCTCTAAAAATTGCTATTTTGCGTTATAACTTCGTTGCGCTCATTTTTAAAACGACAGTTTCATCGTCGTCCCGAGACATGTTTTACGTCGAGGGATCTCCATGGAGATCCTTCGTCGTAAAAAACACGACTCAGGATGACGGCTTTTTTATTGCGCGCCTCGTTCTAACACAAAATATCTAATTTCTAGAGGTGCCTTGTCGAATGTGGTAATTTACCGCCATGAAAAATTTATCAAAAGCGGTCGAAATTTTGCGCGCAGGCGGACTCGTCGCATTTCCTACTGAAACGGTTTATGGATTAGGTGCAGATGCGAAAAATCCTGCTGCTGTTGCGAAAATTTTTTCAGTAAAAGGGCGCCCTGCAGATCATCCTGTGATTGTGCATTTAGCAGCTTTTTCCGAGCTGTCGGAGTGGGTGGTGGATGATATTTCTTTCGATGCAAAGAAATTAGCTGCTGCATTTTGGCCTGGGCCGCTTACTTTAATTTTTAAAAAAAATCCGGGAATTTCAGCTCTATTAACAGGAGGGCAAGATACGATTGGGATTCGAATTCCACATCATCCTGTTGCATTAGAATTATTGCGTGAATTTGGGGGTGGATTAGCGGCACCTTCAGCTAATCGATTTGGGCATATTAGTCCAACAACAGCTGCAGCTGTTTACGAAGAATTAGGTGATTCTGTTGATTTAATTTTAGAGGGTGGTCAATGTGAAGTGGGATTGGAATCCACTATTTTAGATGTGAGCAGTGATGTGATTTCTATTTTGCGTCCAGGAATGATTGGTGCAAAACAAATTGAAAAAATTTTAGGAAAAAATATTTCTTTGAAACAAAAAAAATCTCCGCGTGTTTCAGGATCGTTAGAATCTCATTACGCACCGCGCACAAAAACTATTTTATTATCTGCGGATGAAATAAAAAATTATTTATCGCGCGAAAAAAAATTAGTGGTGATAGCTATTTCAGAAATGAAATTATCTGATGTCGAATATTTTCAAATGTCATCATCTCCTGAAAAATACGCACATGATTTATATTTTATTTTACGCGAGTTTGATAAAAAAAATTTTGATGAAATTATTATTGAAAAAGTACCGGATTTTGTAGAGTGGGATGCGGTGCGTGATCGATTGCAGCGAGCGGCAGGGTAATGTCATACCACCCGTTATGATTTTAATTGTAGAGGTTTATCTCTTTTGCTATTCATATGACAAATTGTCATTGTAGCTTTAACACGAGGAGGAGGATAAAGAGAGTGGATGATTCCGCTTAATGCACTGATTGAGTTGGAGTGTTGGATTGATTTTCCGCTCACGTTTGCATCCATCACAAAAAAATCATATTTTCTATGAAAAAATCCAATCGAATGTCTTTTTCCAGAGATTGTTCCCATCAGTGAATAGGAGAGTAATCGATGATGAGACGAGTTATTTTCAACATCGTTTATTGTTGTGGTGTGACGAATACGAAGCGATAAAACTTTTACTACATCCTGTCCAGTTTCTTTTAACTGTTTTAAATAAAAAAGAAATTCATAATTTTTGTTAAATTTATTCATATATTCCAGCAAGGCAAAAACAATTTCTAACTTATATTGATCGCTAGTAAAAAAATAAATGTCTTGATTCTGAGCGAGTTCAATCATTGCAAGAAATTGTTCGATGATTCTTTTTTGAATGAATATTTCATGAGAGGAAAGTGTCACGATGAACTTTAAAATTAACGTATATGTTTTCTCTGCATTTTTACGCATGTAATATAACCATACCACAGCGAGTCCATGACACATTCCTTCAACAAGAAAAGGTGGTAATTTAGCTTCTTCCTGTTTTCCTTCGTTGATGATATTAAAATATTTTTCATTGGCATTTGTAATGACATTATTTTGCGAAAGATCAAGTGGATGATTATTGTTTGATGGTTTTATGAATGGCTTTGTCCATGGAGAAGGCAGCGTGAAGTAATGCGGGATGAGCCAGTATAGTGTTGACGTGGTGACCGATACAGATGGGGTCATCGTGTAGTTCGTCGCTGTATGAATCGGATATAGGAGAATAGGAGCAACATAATAATAAGTTATCCGTGGTACAGGGATAACTAATGTGGTTGCTGAAGTTGTTTCTTGTTTCTCGTTGTGGCTGTGCATATTTTTTATTGGTTTTTATTTTTTAAAAAAATTATTGCCCTTGCGCCAATGAAAATCCTAACTTCCCATCATACAAATAAAGATTTTCAGTTTTAATCACATCTAATTTTAATTCTTCAAATTGTTGCAGCAGTGAAATAATTTCTTGATGTGAAATGGCTGTTAAATTTTTAAGATCAGAAGATGATTGAAAACGACAGCTGCAATGTGCAGTGTAAGGCGCTTTGATTAAACAATTCGGCCAAATTTTTAATCCGCGACTGGTAATCGTTATTAAAGATAATTTACTTTTCAATTGTTTTAATTTTTCACCTAATTCATTGGGAGTGAGGTGAGGATTATCAATAAAAATATCGACGCCGACTAATTCTTTTTTTGCTAGAATTTTTTTATCTGCACCATAGCAAGTAATTTTTGCGGAAATATCAGATTGATAATGAACTGTTTTAAAATGTGTTGGATTTTTTCCAAGACGTTCAATCACAGCATCAGCAAATTCATCGGTGTTTACTTTTCTTTTGCTTAATTTTTCAGAAAAAATATCTGCTGTGTGAATCCCATCTTCTAATGTTTTTAACCACGCATTTTCAATGAGTGCAGCAGAGGCAGGTTGATTAATGTGAATGAGCATTTGAATCGCTGCATTTAATAATCCAGATGGGTTTGCAATTTTTTTGCCTGCAATATCCGGTGCGGATCCGTGAATCGCTTCAAACATGGCCATGTGGTTTCCAATATTTGCAGAGCCTGCTAAACCGACAGAGCCTGCAATTTGTGCAGCAACATCCGATAAAATATCGCCGTATAAATTCGATGTCACAATCACATCAAAATATTCTGGCTGTGTTGCAACACGTGCAGTTCCAATATCAATAATAAAATGTTCTGTTTGAATATCAGGATAATCTTTTGCAATTTCATTAAAGACATCATGAAAAATTCCATCGGTCATTTTCATAATATTATCTTTTGTTAAACACGTTACTTTTTTTCGATTGAATTTTTTCGCGTATTCAAATGCGTAATGAATAATGCGTTCGCAACCGGGACGTGTGACGAGTTTCAAACATTGATAAACATCTTCTGTTTGGCGATGTTCTATTCCTGCGTAAGTGCCTTCTTCATTTTCACGAATAATGACTAAATCCATTTTTGGATGTTCGGTTGCAACAAAAGGTGCATAGGCAATACACGGACGAACATTTGCGAATAATCCCAACGTTTTTCGCAATGTCACATTTAAACTTTTGTAACCGCCGCCTTGTGGTGTGGTGATCGGGCTTTTTAATAATACTTTTGTGCGTTTTAAAGATTCCCACGCATTATCTGGAATACCTGAAGTGATTCCTTGCAAATAAATTTTTTCACCGACTTCAATTGTTTCAATTTCAATTGGTGTATTAGCTGCGGATAAAATTTTTAATGTTGCGCCCATAATTTCTGGGCCGATGCCGTCGCCGTAGGCAACTGTGATAGCTGTTTTAATTGTCATTTTGTTTTCTCATAATTGTTGCGAGCGGCTCGGAATCGCTCGCAATTAGATTCAGTGCAGATTTTCTTTCATCGTCTCCGGAATCAACGCAGCTACCACTTTTTCCATCTGTGTTGCACGCGAACCTTTAATCAACATGGTTGTATTCGGCTGCAAATAATCTTTTAACGTAGCAATTAATTTTTCTTGATCAAAAAAGTGATACGCATTTTTCCCAAAGGCTTTTGCTGTGTTTTCTGTTAATTTTCCACAGGTGAAAAGAAAATCAATGTTTGCATTTTTTGCAACGCTGCCAATTTGAGTGTGCATCTCTATTTCGTTATCTCCTAATTCGCGCATTTCACCTAACACTAAAATTCTTCTTCCTGAAAAACTTTTTAATGTGTTAATAGCCGCTGTCGTTGAAAAAGGATTAGCATTATATGTATCGTCAATTAATCGCATTCCATTTTCTAACATGTGAATGCGCATGCGACCGGGTGCAGCTTTCACATTTTCTAATCCTGATTTTATTGCAGCTAAATCAATATTCAATGCAAGTGTTGCAGCTGTTGCAGCGAGTGCATTCATCACATTATGTTTTCCTGGAAGTGGTAAATTAATTTCGATATTTCCTTTCGGAGTTTTTAATAAAAAATTTGAAGAAAAAATTTCTGCAGTGACATCTGCTGAATTTTCTAAACCAAATGTGAATATTTTTTTTGAGCCGACTAATTTTTTCCAAAAATCAAAAAAGGCATCGTCACGATTTAAAATTGCAATGCCTGTTGATGAGAGTCCTTCGAAAATTTCTCCTTTCGCGCGCGCAACGCCTTCTAAACTTTGCACGCCTTTTAAATGTGCGGGTGCTGCATTATTTAAAACAGCAACAGCAGGTTTCACTAAATTTGTTAAATAAGAAATTTCTCCGAATGCATTCATTCCCATTTCAATGACGCCATAACGATGTTCAGCAGTGAGTCGTGCAAGATTGAGTGGAAGACCAATGTTATTGTTGAAATTGCCTTCTGTTGCAATAACTTTTGCTGCATCGTTTGCACAGGCTGCGCGTAAAATTGAAGCGATCATATTTTTTAAAGTGGTTTTTCCGCAGCTACCTGTGACGCCGATTAAAGGTAAATTGAATTGATTTCGCCATGCGGTAGTGATTTTTCCTAACGCGTTAATGGTATCTTTTACAATAATTTGTGGAAGAGTGGTGTCTGATTTTCGATTCACAACGATAGCAACAGCACCTTTTTTTTCTGCTTCTTTTATAAAATCATGTCCGTCGAATTGTTCACCCTTAATGGCAATAAAAAGATTATTTTTTGCAATAGTTCTGGAATCGATCGATATGCCGTGAAAAGCAGGGTTAGCTGTTTCAGAGGGTAAATCTAGTATTTTTCGGATGTCGTTGAGTGAAAATGTGATCATAGTTATGTTCCTGTTAATGAATTGGATGTATGTTAGCTGATTTGTGAAATAGCTTCTATAATAAATGGTGCTAGGTTAAGCAGAAATATTTTTTAATCATTAAAAATTTTTTGCAATCTACAGGCCGAAGGCCTGGAAGCCGACGTTTTTTGTCGTCCCGAGGAGTTCTTTTTACGACGAGGGATCTCCATGGAGGTCCTTCGGCAAAAAGCATGCCTCAGGACGACGATAAAGCTGTCGCTTTTTCGCGCCCGCAACCCTAGGTAAAATGAATCATTAGAATAATAAAGCGCTGAAAGCGCGAAACAAAAAATTCATATTTTTTTGTTTCGCCCCTTCGGGGCTCCAAACATTTATATTCATCTGTACCTAGGGTTCGCGCAAAAGGCGCGCGACCCCTAGGCTAATAAAGCTTACAGGCCTTTGGCCTGTACACTGCAAAAAATGTTTTTATAAAAAATAAATAAGATATGAGGTTTAATTTGTTCCAAGAAATTATTTATTCAGACCCATCAGAAATTTTTTCGCAATTTGCGGGAGAAGACGGTGCATTATTTTTAGATAGTGCTGGATGTGCGCGTTATAGTTTTATTGCTGTGTCTCCTTTTTCAGTGATTACCAGCAAAAATGAAGCTGTTTTTTTAGATGGAAAAAAAATAGATGCGCATCCGCTAGCTGTGCTTGAAACAGAATGGAAAAAATTTCCTTTAGTGTTTGAAAAAGAATTGCCGCCATTTCAAGGCGGTGCAGCAGGATTTTTTTCATATGATTTTTGTCATCAATTAGAAGAAATAAAATCTCAGCAAAAAGATGAAATGAATTTTCCGGATATGGTGATGGGATTGTATGATGTGGTGATCGCATTTGATTTGGAAAAAAAACGCGCGTGGATTTTTTCGAGTGGGTATCCTGAGCAAGATTTTAATCAACGTGAATTGCGTGCGAAAAAAAGGTTAGAGTTTTTTTTAGAGAAAATAAAAAATAAATTTCAGTATGATTCTAAAAAAATAGCAGCCGAAAAAATTCATTCGAATTTTTCTTCTGAAGGTTATCAAGCTGCTGTCGAAAAAGTTAAAAATTATATTCGTGACGGAGATATTTTCGAAGCAAATATCTCACAGTGTTTTTCTGCGGAATTACAAAACAATTCATCATTTGATTTGTATCAACAATTGCGAAAAATAAATCCCGCACCATTTTCTGCTTTTTTTAAATGGAATGAATTTGCAATTGCATCTGCTTCACCCGAACGATTTTTAAAATTAACTCATCACGAAGTTGAGGCGCGTCCGATAAAAGGAACACGTGCGCGTGATAAAAATTTAGAAAAAGATAAAATGTTGGCGCGGGAATTATTACAAAGTGAAAAAGATCGCGCTGAAAATGTGATGATTGTAGATTTATTACGAAATGATTTATCACGTGTGTGTGAGCCGCACAGCGTAAAAGTGCCTGTTTTATGTGGATTAGAAAGTTACACGAGTGTGCATCATTTGGTTTCTGTAGTGACAGGAAAATTAAAAAATCATTTTAATGGAATAGATTTATTGCGTGCGACATTTCCGGGCGGCTCCATTACGGGTGCGCCAAAAATTCGTGCGATGGAAATTATTTCAGAAATGGAACCGACGCGGCGTGGAATTTATTGTGGAAGTTTAGGTTATTTTGGATTTAATGGGGATTTGGATTTTTCTATTTTAATTCGGACGTTTGGAATTAAAAATAATCGTGTCACATTTCAAGCGGGTGGGGCGGTGGTATTAGATTCTGATTCATTGCAAGAATACGAAGAAACACTCACAAAAGTGAAAAAATTAGCGGAATGTTTAACATGATTTTATTAATAGATAATTACGATTCATTTGTTTATAACCTTTCGCGTTATGTGAATGAATTAGGTCATGAAACTGTTGTAAAACGAAATAATAAAATCACGCTTGATGAAATTAAAAAAAATAATTTTTCTCATATTATTATTTCACCGGGACCTTGTGCGCCTGATCAAGCAGGAATTTCTCTTAACGTTATTCAAGAATTTGGAAATAAAATTCCTATTTTAGGCGTGTGTTTAGGACATCAAGCCATTGGGCAAGTCTATGGCGGAAAAATTACGCACGCGAAAAATCCTAAACACGGAAAAACCTCTTTCATCACACACGATGAAAAAAATATTTTTAAAAATTTAGAAAATC
Organism: Gammaproteobacteria bacterium; assembly: GCA_013287845.1. Lineage (GTDB taxonomy): Bacteria > Pseudomonadota > Gammaproteobacteria > DSM-16500 > DSM-16500 > JABDDA01. The sequence goes on along the minus strand of JABDDA010000006.1, from coordinate 5,125 downwards.
CACTTTCTGTTGCGCGTTATCATTCTTTAATTGTGAGTGAAGAAAATTTTCCTGCTGAATTAATTGTGACTGCGCGATGCGAGCAAGGTGAAGTGATGGCGTTGCAACATAAAGAATTTCCTGTGTTTGGTGTGCAATTTCATCCGGAATCTGTGTTATCGCAAAGTGGACATGAATTGTTACGAAATTTTATCTGTCTTAAATCCTAAGCGATCAAAATGTCCTTCGAGTTCATCAATATTATTAAATCGAATAATCATTTGCCCACCACCACGCTCTTCACATTCAATTTGCACTTTATTTCCCACATGATCCGTCAACGCCATTTCTAATTTTTTAATATTGGGATCACTGTAAGGTTCTTTTCCATCAGAAGAAATATCTTGTAATTTTTTTACTTCTAATTCAATTTTGCGAACGCTCCAATTTTTTTCAACACATTTTTCTGCGAGTGGAAATTGTTGTGAGAGAGAAAGTCCGGCTAAAATTTTTCCGTGTCCTTCTGATAATTTTTCTGTAATGAGTAATTCTTTCACGCGTGGATCTAATTTTAATAATCGCAATGAATTGGTAATCGATACGCGAGATTTTCCAACTGCAGCTGCCACTTCTTCGTGTAAATAATGAAATTCATCAATGAGTCGTTGATACGCTTCTGCTTCTTCAATTGGATTTAAATCCGCACGATTAATATTTTCAATAATCGCAGCTTGAAGTGCTTGTTCATCGGTGTAACGACTCACTAAACATGCGACTTCAGTGAGTCCCGCAAGTTGTGCAGCACGCCAACGACGTTCACCTGCAATAATTTCAAATTTCCCATGATTCAAAGGACGCGCAACAATCGGTTGCAATAATCCACCGGTATTTTTAATGGATTCTGCTAATTCTTGTAATTGTGCGGCATCGAAATGACGACGTGGTTGAAATTGTCCGCGTTCGAGTTGATCAATCGATAAATAGTGTAATTCTGGTTTTGGTTTCGTCATTGCTGAAGAGGCCTAGTTGTTTTTTTGCCATTGTACACTATTCTTTTCAGGGTGGAGCCTGCAGCGGGTAGTTCTTTGAAAAAAATAGGAATTTTTAATATATTTGAAACTTTTTTATTAAAATTGTATAATTTGCGTTCAAAATTAACTCATAAAACGAGAGGATATTATGGCAAAAAGCGCATCTCAACAACCTTCATCTTCTACAGCGGCAAGTATGGCGGCTTTAAGTTCAGCTGCATCCGCTGCTACACCAGCAACTGCAGATGTAAAAGATTTTAAAACGCCTGCAGCAACAGCTACAACAACGGCGGCTGCTTCTCCTCAAGATAAATTTCGAAATGATTTAATTGCTAAATTAGGATTAACGTCTGCTGAAGTGCCGCAAACTTTTTCGGATGGGTTAAAAAAACATTTAGGAAACGATTTTTTTGATGCTGCTCTTAACGGACGAGTGCAAACAATTCTTCTTGTTCGTAAAGATAATTCTTTTCTTAATGTATTAAAAGCACATCAGAAGAATGTGGTATTAAAAACAGGTCAGAAGCTTACAAGCTGTTTTTTACAAAAAGCGGTTGATGGGGATGTTGCAGCTGTTAAGGCATTTCGAGAATCAAGAACATTAGGGCAATTTTTTACAACGCCGTTGGAAGTAGTAGCAGCAGTAGAAGCTGCTGCCGCCGCCGCCGCCGCCGCGGGTATTTCAATGAATCACTGGGGTTTGGATGGGCAAGATGATTCTGATCCTTTTCCACATATAAGGGAACCTGATAAGTGGATGGAGGCGATGGAGGAGTTGCGTGCAGAAGAAAGAGGGAGGAGAGGTGTTGTTGCATGGGTGAGGGATGATGCTGAGATGTTGGGTTCGTCGTCGGCAGTGGCAGTAGCGATGGGTTATTCTAATGAAGATGATGAGCCTGAAGTGTATTATCCTGTTGCGAGTCGTTTTAAGTAGAGCTAAAAAATAATTATCTGTCATGCCAGCCGAGCGTTTTTTGCGAGAGGTGGCATCCAGAGGCTTTTTTAAAAGTCACTGGATGCCAGCTAAAAGCACGCTGGCATGACAATCTTTTAACCCTTCAATAAAAAAGTCACCGGTCCATCATTACACAAACTCACTTGCATATACGCACCAAATTCTCCTGTTTCAATTGAAGAATATTTTTCTCGCGCAAGTTGAATTAATTTTTCAAATAGTATTTTACTTTCAGCTGGCGGCATGGCTGTTGAAAATCCAGGACGTGTTCCTGAATTAGTTTCTGCAACTAAAGTAAATTGTGAAACCAGTAATAAACTTCCTTTCACATCTTTCAAACTCAAATTCATTTTGTCAAATTCATCTTGAAAAATTCTGTAATTCAAAATTTTTTCTAATAATTTATCTGCGTTTTTTTCGGTATCTGTTTTTTCAATTCCAATTAACGCTAAAATACCTTGTTGAATGGATCCAATCACAGTGTTATTTACTTTGACTTCTGCATGTGAAACGCGTTGAATAAGTGCTAGCATTTTTAGCTCCGGTGATTTTGAGGTATAAAATGATATATAAAATTATCCAAAAAGACGATCCTGTATTAAGACAGAAAGCAAAAAAACTTTCACTCGAAGAAATTAAGAGTGAAAAAATTCAATCGTTAATTATTTCAATGAAAGAAACATTGCGTGCAGCACCCGGTGTGGGATTAGCTGCACCACAAATTGGAATTTCATTGCAATTAATAGTCATTGAAGATCGCGAAGAATATTTTTCAGCGATGTTACCCGCGATTCGTGAAGAGCGTGGAAGAAAGGCAATTGCATTTCATGTGATCATTAATCCGAAATTAACTGTGATTGATTCTGAACAAGCAATTTTTTTTGAAGGCTGCTTAAGTGTGGGAGGTTGCATGCGCGTCACACCGCGTGCAAAACAAGTGCAAGTCGACTATTTAGATGAAAATGGAAATCAAAAAAACATTCAAGCGAATGGATGGTACGCAAGAATTTTGCAACATGAAATTGATCATTTAAATGGAAAGTTATATTTAGATAAAGCAAATCAAAAAACTGAAATTGAATTAACAGAAGAAAATAGAAAAAAATGGTTGAATGCGCGTGAAGAAGAAGTTAAAAAATTAATTTTGGATTAAAAAAATGATGAATGAATTGCTGACATTTTCTGCTAAACACTTAGCGGATCTTATTAGAGATAAAAAAATTTCTTGCCAAGAATTTATGGAAATTTATTTAGAACATGTTGCATTTGTGAATCCTAAAATAAATGCCATTGTTCAATCTCTTTCACATGAGAAAGCACTAGAAGCTGCAAAACAAACTGATTTACTCATTGCGAAAGGAAAAAAAATTGGGAAATTACAGGGTGTTCCTATCACGATAAAAGATGGACGCAACGTAAAAGGATTTTTATGCAGCTATGGAAATGAAAGTTCGAGCAATCGCATTGCAACAGAAGATGCAACAGTCGTTGCGCGATTACGTGCAGAAGGTGCGATTGTGATGGGTGTTACGAATATCCCTGATTTTTCGATGACATATGAAACAGAAAATTTACTCTATGGTCGTACAAATAATCCGTATGATTTAACGCGATCTCCGGGTGGAAGCAGTGGTGGAGAAGCAGCAATCATTGCAGCAGGCGGATCTTTTTTTGGTATTGGTGCAGACAGCGGAGGAAGTATTCGACAACCTGCACATAATTGCGGTGTTGCAGCGCTGAAACCGACGCGAGGACTGATTCCTTATACAGGTAAATTTCAAAATGATTTAGGTATTTTAAATTTGGTGGAAACACAAGGTCCTTTTTCTCGTCATGTTGAAGATTTAATTTATGTGCTTCCTATTTTAGCAGGACCTGATGGAATGGATCCGACTGTTTTTCCTATTCCTGTTCGTGATGCTTCTGAAGTAAATTTAAAAAATTTACGAATTGCGTTTTATACAAATAATGGTGTGGCTTATCCGCGCGATGACATTATTAAAACAATTGAAAATGCTGCGCACGCTTTAACAAAAGAAGTGGCCAGTGTTAAAGAAGATTATCCTGTTATTAAAAAAGAAACGTATACTGCATTTGAAGAATTATTTTTTTATGGAGGCGATCGCGGTCAATGGTTGCTTGATAGAATGCAAGCAATGAACGTTACAAAAATAGCACCGCCTTTTCAAGCATTATTAGACGTTGCAAAACAATGTGAATTTTCAGTAACGGAATTAAGACATCGTTTGCTGATGCTGGATCAATTTAAAATTCAAATGATGCAATTTATGAATTCATATGATGTGATTCTTTGTCCTGTTGCTACTTTTCCTGCGCGCTCTTATGTTTCGACAGAAGATTCAAAAGAATTTAGTTTGGGAAATGATTTAACCTATAATTTACCTTTTAATATGACAGAATGGCCTGCTGCGGTTGTGCGATGTGGTACTTCAAAAGAAGGTTTGCCGATTGGCGTTCAAATTATTTCAAAAGCATGGCGAGATGATATTGCATTAGCAGTCGCTAAACGACTTGAAGAAATTTTCGGAGGGTGGCAACCGCCTGTCATTAAATGAATACCTATCAAAAGCAGCGAGCAAAAGAAATTTCTTTAATTCAGCAGCGTATTCAAGAACAACAAATACGTTTGAAATGGTCGCGTTCAGAAATTCTTGCGCAACAAGAAAAAAAATTACGTGATTTACTTTCTCACGCAAAAAAAAATTCTTCTTGGCACCGAGCACGTTTAGCTGCATTTGATGTAGAGAATTTTAAATTAGAACAACTCACACGCAACGGTTTAAATGTTAATTTATTTTTTGCAGCGTGTTCAGCTAATTGATGTATCACACTCGTATAACCAATTAAGTGTGTTGGCTGAATTTGATTTAACTCAGCAACCAATTTTTCAAATGGCCATGTTGCAGGCGTAATATAAATTTTTGCTTCGGGTAATAATGGCACACTGAAAATAGGTGTGCTCATATGAATAGGCGCATCAGCAGCAATAACAGCTATTTTAAAGGGTTTTTTTCCATCCCATTTTGCATAATCATCACGAAATTGATAACGAAAAAACAAACTCACAAAATCAACAAATCCTTCTTCGTCCCAAGCAAACACACCTCTTACACCCGAAGAACCGCCTGTTGCATAAATC
>JABDDA010000005.1 GCA_013287845.1 Gammaproteobacteria bacterium | reverse complement strand
TTCTTGGTTTGAATGAAAATCATATTGATGCTGTTTATGAAAAACCTCACTCCGCTAAAGTCGGCTATTATGTTCCTGGGACTCGCATCCCCATTTTGTCTGATACACAATTTGATGCAATCAACTACAAAGCTCCTTTACTTAATTTTGCTTGGCATATTGGTAATGAAATAAGAAATTACATGCATGATTTAGGATACAAAGGGCAGATCATTGATATTATTTCAACATCCTAACCTATGAAAGCAACTATTCTAGGAAGTGGATTTGGTTTGTATGGATATTTACCTGCGCTTATCGCATGTAACGTATCCGTTATACTTCCAATGCGATATCAATCGATTATTCTGCAACGACCCGATCTTGCACATTATTATTCTTTGATTGAATGGGCACCTTCAGAAGACATTATTTTAAGCCAATGTGATGCAATTATTATTGCGTTACCTCCTGCTCAACAAATCAATCTTCTAAAAAAATGTCTCGGCTATTCTAATTTAAATTATTATCTCTTAGAAAAACCTTTAGCGGTTTCTCCCAGTGAAGCAAATTATATTTTAGAGTTGATGACACATTCCAAAAAAAAATTTCGCATTGGATATAATTTTAGATGGACTGATTGGGGGAAAACTCTTCTAAAACAAAATAATGGTTTAGAAGAAATTATCTGGGAATTTCATGCCCATCATTATGCGAAAAACATCCAAACGTGGAAGCGATTCCACAAAGAAGGCGGCGGTGCTTTGCGTTTTTATGGTATTCATTTAATTGCTTTACTGGCTGAAATAGGCTATAAAAACGTACTTTTTTCAGAAACGATACAATCTAATGAAGGAGAACTAGAATCTTGGACAGGAATATTAGGAGGAACACATCTCTCCAATTGTCGAGTGACTATTCACACACACAGTATGAATTCTATCTTTCAAGTTAAACATAATAAAAACATTTATACTTTTACTCATCCTTTTGAAGCCGCTCGTGCTGAAAATAACTCTATCGATATGAGAGTTCCTTATTTAATATCCACTCTTCGTGATCTGCTAAATGATGACAGACAATCGTATGATTGGTATAAACAGGTCAATCAATTATGGCAATCGATTGAGGAATTCGCATGAAAAAAATTTCCATCATTACACCCTGTTTTAACGAAGAAGAAAGTATTTTAAAATGTGCTGAAGAAATAAAAAAAATATTTCAAACACAGCTACCTCAATACGATTTTGAACATATTTTTTGTGACAATTGCTCAACCGATAAAACAGTTTCACTTTTGAAAGAAGCCGCTAAAAAAGATCGCCGAATTAAAATTATCGTTAACTCAAGAAACTTTGGTATTTTAAAAAATACCTATAACGGTGTTTTAAATGCGAGTGGTGATGCCGTGATATTATTTATGCCTGTTGATTTGCAAGATCCTCCTGAGCTCATTCCTGAATTTGTGCGTCATTGGGAAAAAGGATATGAAATTGTGTATGGCATTCGTGCTAAACGTGAAGAAGGATTTTTAATAAGAAATATACGAAAAATATACTATAAAATACTTTCTAAACTCACGTATGTAAACTATCCCGCAGGCGCAGGTGATTTTCAATTAATCGATCGCGTTGTGCTTGAAACGATGAAAAAAATAGACGATGCGCAACCTTTTATGCGATTGATGACATTTGATTGCGGTTTTTCTTCCATTGGCATTCCTTATACGTGGCGAGCACGTGAATTTGGAAAATCGCGCAATCGTTATCTGCATATGCTTGGGCAAGGGATGAATGGCATGATCAGTTTTAGTGGCGCACCTCTTCGACTTGCATTGATTTCTGGTTTATTTTTTTTATTCTATTCTTTATTAATAGAAACATTATCATTCTTCAATGATATGAATACAGCTAATATTCCTTTATTTTTTATCGGTGGCATCCAATTACTTTCAATTGGAATTTTAGGTGAATATATTTTAGCGATATTTAATCAAGTTCGAAAAAAACCACTCGTAGTTGAACGTGAGAGAATCAATTTCAATGATTAATTCAAAACAACCTATTAAAATTTTATCGTGGATTATTTTTTTATTGTCACTCATCTTGCTGGGGCTTTGCATTCGAGCAGCGTATGTGACTTATCTTTTTCCCGTTTATCCTGATGAAATTGCAGAAAATATTTTATTAACTCGATTTGGATATGACTTCCCTATCAAATTCGATTTAATGCCCATGTGTCGTGCTATTTCACCCGCTTATCCTAAATGGTGGTATTTTCCTGCGTTTTTGGAGTGGCTTTTATACGGCCATACATTTAATTTAAAAGTGTTTCGTTCGATTGGCATCATTACAAGTTGGCTGATTTTTATTTTATTATCTGTACAGATCTATCGTAAAAATATAAATTTATTTAAAACAAATCTCACAAAAATTTTATTTTATTTTTTGGCGCTCGGATGTGTGCTGGCTCTTTTCAATATTGGAGTTGTTCCGTTTTCCTTAGTCACGAATCGACCCGAAGCAGGAATTTTATTATTACTTATAATCTCCATTATGCTTTTTGAAATTCCTGTAAAAAATAAAATTCAATCTATGTGGATTGCTTTAGGTTTTTTTGTATGTGTTTCACTGCTATTTTATTCTCATGCTAAAACTTTTTTATTAATACCTTTCCTCTGCATTATCGCTCATCGTTTATTTTCTCATTTTAAAAATACCTATATTTATATTGCATTATGGATATTATTTGTATTGATGGCATTTAAAAATTATGTTTCATGGACAAACACGTTCACTCTTTGCCCTGATTCTCCGATAATAAGTACTATTTTTTCAAGTTTTAATGTTAATTTACAAAATATTTTCTATGCACCGAAACAATTTTTATTAGAAATTTACACTAACCTTTTAACGTATCAAATTGATATTGACCGCATTAGCTTTCAACCCACTACGGAAATTAATTATCTTCCGCCCATAAAAGTGGGGCCTAGAATAGTGCAATTGAATACATTGATTTACTGGAATTATCTGGCGATATTCTTTCTTCTCATCACTGCTAATAGTTTTTCTTATCTTCGAGATTTATTAAAACGAAAAATCATTACGACGAATTTACTTAGCTTGACACTTCTCATTTGTACTTTTATCAGTTTATTAATCAATAATACTAAACATTGGTACGATGCGGGATACATTTGGGTCTTACTTTCCCTCGCTGCATTAATTTATTTTTCAGAGCAAATACCTTATTTATTAAAACGAGGAATTAATTATTTCTTTTATTTCTTTACCGGTTATTTTTTAATAGTGGCTATCGCTTCAGTATGGATACTGATTCACAATTATGAGCTCCCGCTTCGAGGTGGTTTCGCAGGCCCCAGCATTCCCCTGGCAAATTATCATTACAAGAAATTAAAAAAACAATTTGATCAACTTGCAAGTGAATGCAACATCGATGTGAATAATTCAAAAAATCTTATTCTGGATGATTACACTTATTATCATTTCCAAAAATCAAAATATCCTTTGTCGTATACGTATTTATTTTATGGGCCGGATCAAAAATTTTTAGCGACTTTTTGGAATAAATTTCAAATCGATGGCATCATCATTCGAGCTGCTCCGATACCCGAAAAAGTAAGAAAATATTCTGTTCAAATAGACGGTGTGCTTTGTGTACCCAAGAAAAATATTCGACCTTTTTTTATGGAAATGTTTGGAATTCAAGGAAAATAAATAAAAATGGAAATTTATTTTAAAATATATGCCATCTTATTTTTAATGGGGATTGGTTTTTCTTACGTTCTGTGTAAAAAAATTATTCCACACGAAAAAAATAATACGATTGCATTACTTTCAATTGCTATTTCTCCATTAATGAGCTACTCACTCACTGTTATCGCGAGCATTTATTTTTTACATTTCGGAATAGATAGAACATTACTGCTTTTATTTTGCAAAATTATTTTTGGAATTTCATTGCTGATAAGTGTGTATTATTTATTTTATTTTTCTTATCGTCATGCAATAAGCGTTATTAAAAATTTCCCATGGTTTTTTATTCTCGTTGCTTTGCTTGTGATTTTTTGTTTTGGAAATTATCATGACGGCATTCTTTATCATTTACTCAATCCTGATATTGTCAGTTATGCGATTACTGCGGACTGGCTCAGCCAACCGTCTCATCAATTAAGTCAAATCAATAATACGACCTCTGTGTACATCATTGAAATATTACTCAGAGCATTGCGATGGGGATTACCTTCCATCACTGGATTATTCAACACCATTCTAAATACTTCTTCTTATGAAATTATTTTTCCACTCACATTTATTTTATTTGCGAGTGGAATAATGGCATCTGCATTATTTTTCAATAGTGCTTTTAATTTACGCCACTCTTTCACTCAAATAACAGCCATTGTTGCTTTATTAAATGGCTCGTTACTTTATTTTCTGATTGAAGGATTTTTTCCTAATATCGTTAGCGTGGCTTATCTTACTTTATTTCTTTCTTTGTTTCTTTTAAATAAAGAAAACCCAAATAAAATGCCCATTTTTATTTTGGGAAGTTTATGTATCGCCGCGATCATTACCACTTACAATGAAGTCTTTACCATCGCTACTGCCGTCATTGGATTTTCTATTTTAATATCGTTGATCACTCGGAATAAAACAGAATTTAAGCAAAATACCCTATTTTTAATGACTATTCTGATAGGATTTTTACTCGTCTTTCCACTCAGCTATAAAATTATTTTATTTACTTTTGCTAACATTAAAAATTCTGGAAATGTGGGTTATGCACAACCGACATGGCTTTGGCCTTCTGACATTCTGGGACTCACTAATATTTATTTTAAATTTAATCATTATTTAGATGAAGCTGTCGCCACGCAATTGATTCATCGAAGTTACCCTTTTATAGCCATTAGCCTCTCTTTATCCGCCTGGGGTATTTATGAATTATGGAAATCTAGAAAAAATATTATTTTTATTTCCATTTTGATATGTTCTGTCTTGTTTCTTTTTTATAATTACTATTTGTTGGCAACCACTGGCTACGGACCACACAACTATATATTCGATAAATTAGTTATTTTGTTTTCTCCCCTTTACGTTGCTTTCTTTTTTGCTGGCATTTATCAAACTACTCGAAGTTCGTTTTTTAAATTGAAAATTTTTATTAGTTTAGGATGTGTATTTATTTATTTTTATTTATTGTTTCATGGAACCAGTGAATATAGAGCATTTGTAGATGTACGAGCTATTTCCTCAATACAAAACCATTTTAAAAATAAATCTGTTGTTTTCATCATGAACGAAAGAGGCTATAGAAAAGGAAGAACATGGGGGAAACTGAGATATATCGATAGAGCCAGTGAATTTATTATCAACCCACTGCTAATAAATCAATTTCTAGATCAATGGGGAAATGACCCTTGCGCTACTTTCAGCCGCTCTGCAAAAATTATTTTAATCGTAAATAAAAAAGCATTATTAGACAATACCCATTATCCAAAAACTCATCGCTTAATTTATTCAACGAGAAGTTATGAGGTGTTCGACACAAATCAAACTATCGCAACGACGTGTCCAAACGCGAATACACTGAGGCTTGATAAAATATTTATTAAATAAAAACCGGATCGCCATCATATCTCACAAGAAACATGGGGCTCAACAACGACGCAGATGCCAGCTTTCGCTGGCATGATAAAATATTAAGCGGTTTCAGCTGCCTTTGCTTTAATTTTTTCGAGTGAAGTTTTGTAACGATTTTCCATCATGGTAATACGATCATTATCTTCACGCGCAATCGCACTGTAATAATCACGTTTGTTATTCAGCCACATTAATTCAAACTTAACGGCTTTAATAAATGCATCTTCAGGATTATTAATTGCAGCGGGACAAGAGAAAATTACTTTACGTGTTTCAAAACGATCTAAATGCCCTGCAGGAAATGCTTTAAAGAAGTTAATTGCATCAACAGACACACCGCCACCCACAACCACTGTTAAACCTTTATCTTTTGCTCTTTTCGCTAAATCTAACGAGATATCTAATACTTGTTTGCTATTGATTTGATCGCGACCAATGCCTAATGAACCCACCATGTCGACACGACCAATCACAATACCATTTAAATATTTAATTTCGGGGACTTTCAACATGTCAGCAAAATTTTTATAAGACGTTTCTGTTTCAATGTTAATCAATAAATCAACGTGCTCTAATTTATCTCCATGCACTAATTGAGCTGCTTTAATGAATTTTTGAAGCGCATAAGGCGTTTCAACCATCGGAGCAATAATACGTTGCGCACCTAAGCTCACCGCGTCCAGCATGTCTTTAATCGCTTCACAGCCGCCAATTTTAATATTGAGCCCCAAACCCGCCATTGCTGTGACATCTTTTAAACGCATCGCTTCTTCAATTCGTGTTCCTTCCGCTTCAAATTCAGCTTTAATGCCCGACACGTTATAGGTATTTTTGAGTTCACTCAGCAGGTCAACCATTTGTTGCTCTAATCGATTCATTGTAGATATTCCTCTTTTCTAATTCCCATCAAAACTACGAATGCTAATGCCTGCTTATTTAAAAAGCAACCTGTTTTACTAGATTAAAAAACCGTCTGTACAGCGGCTTTAATTCTGTCTGCTAAATTTTTATCCAATGCTAATTTTACGAAACGAATGTCTCCCATTTCTTTTAACATCACAAAATTCACATGGGAACTTTCTACTTTTTTATCTTGACGTATTCTTTCTAGCAATGAATCTAATTTCATCGCACGTAATATTTGCATTACTTTTTCAGTTAACAAATTTCGACATAATTTATTAATTAAGTTTTTTTGCTCTTTATCTAACAAATTATTTTCTACACTCAATTCATTGGATAACATCATGCCTAACACCACAGCTAATCCATGAGGAATTTCATAATTCGATAAACTTTCGATGACATGTCCAAGTGTATGGCCATAGTTCAAACTTTTTCGAATGTTTAATTCAAATTCATCTTCTTCAACAACGGCTTTTTTAATGGTCAGCGCACCTAAAATTAAATATTTATATGCATCAAATTGTGTGACTTTTCCATTTTTTACGTAACGATTAAATTCTTTTAAAAAATCTCCACCGGCAGTTAAAAATAATTTTAAAATTTCACCGAGTCCGGATTGAATAGCTGCTTCAGGTAATGATTTTAAAAAAAATGGATTAATAATGACTTCGTGAGGCGCAGAAAATAAAGCAATTTGATTTTTGGTTTCGCGATAATTCACACCGGCTTTTCCACCGATGCAGCTATCACACATTGCAAGCAATGTGGTTGGAAAATGTATCCAACGAATTCCTCTTTTATAACACGCGCCGACAAATGCGCCGATATCTTGAATAATTCCACCACCGACGACGACTAATGTTTCACCTTTTGTAAATTCATTTCGATGTAAAAAATCTAAAATGGCTGTGACACCGTCTAATGTTTTAAATTGCTCAGTTGCTTCAGCTACAAACATTTTATCAGCTGCGCATTTCAATTCTTTTTTGTAAAGTTCAAAAACATTTTTATCAATGAGTAATAAATTATTCGGACGTTCTGCTATTATTTTATTAATTCGTTCAAATGGATTGGCTGATTCATCCCACGAAACACGATACGGTCGTGGAACTGATTTTACGGTGAATTCATTTTTTAAATGGAAATCCATCGTGCAGATAAGTTTTTTATTATCGATAATAAATTGTGTTTCACTCATTCTTGAAATCCTCCAACAGAATATCCACCATCCACAATAATAGATTGGCCGTTAATATATTTATTATTTTCAGAACATAAAAAATAAGCGACTTCAGCAATGTCCATGGGATCGGCTAAACGTCCTAACGGAATTTTTTGTTTAAATCCTTCAATGATTTCTTCAGAATTATTTTTTCGTGTCAGCTGTGTGTCAACAAAACCAGGCGCGAGGCAATTCACTTTAATATTATGTATTCCAAATTCGAGCGCTAATGTTTTTACCATTCCTTCAAGCGCATGTTTAGAAGTGGCATAGGCAAGTCTTCCTTTACGAGAAAAATGGCCATAAATAGACGATATCGCTAAAATAGATGCGCCTTTTTGGTTTACAAAATGATTTAATAATTGTCTGCAAATGCTGTAAAACGCCATCGTGTTTATTTGAAATGTTTTTTGAACATCCGCTTCATTTAAATCTAACGCTAATTTCGGCGTATTAAATCCTGCGCAATGAATGAGGGAATCAATTTTTTCTTTAAAATTTTTAAAATAATGTTGGATAGATTCAGGGGATTCTAAATTTAATTCAGCGCGTGTTGGCGCAATGATACGATAATTATTTTTTTCAAATAATTTTTGTATGGCTTTGCCGATATCGCCGGATGCGCCGGTTAATAATAATGTTTTCATTTTTTGCTCCTCAATACTTTTGTCATGCCAGCATGCTTTTAGCTGGCATCCAGTGACTTTTAAAAAAGCCACTGGATGCCACCTCTCGCAAAAAGCGCTCGGCTGGCATGACAACTATTCTTCAGCTAAAACTGGAATCAACATATTTTGTAATAATTCTTCCCGACTCAAAAACGGCGCCAAATCTTCAAGTGGCCGAGATACCATACGTCCATCTTCTAAACGTTTTGAACTGAGTTTAGGCGCAAATTGTTGCTCCAACGTTAAAATAATTTCACAAATCACAGGGCCTTTTTCTTTTAACGCTGCAGAAATAATTTTTTCTAAATCCGCGTGTTTATCACATTTCAAAAATGGAAATCCAAATGCATTTGCTAATTTTTCGAAGCTAGGAAATCCCAAACCACTTTCAGGACCGACTCCCACAAACGGTGTACCAAAAAAATTATTTTGTGTCTGACGAATAGAATGATATCCATTATTATTCAACACAAAAATTTTGATGGGATATTGATGATACGCAATTGTCGCGAGTTCTTGAATATTTTGTTGAATACTTCCATCACCGGCTAAACAAATAATCGTTTCATTGTTAGCTGCAACACAGGCACCAATTGCACCGGGTAAATCATATCCCATCGATGCACAACCGGAATTGGTATAAAGACGTTGTCCTTTTTTTAATTTCATTGCTTGAAAAGATGTAACACACGCGGTGCCATCACCTGTCACAATAATTTGATGCTCTGGTAAAGCTTCACTGAGTGTGCGCATAAAAACATAAGGATTTACTTTTTCTTTTAATTCGCGATATTCATCAAGCACAACAGGATAACGATTTTTTCTTGTCGTACACCAATCCATCCAAAATTTATTTTCAGGCACTGGATTTTTTTTAATTTCTTCTAACATTTTTTGCATGAAATCAGCTGCATCTCCATGCACAGGCATATCGACACGCACAGTGGGTTTAATCAATTCAAGTGGATCAATATCGACAATAATTTTAAATGCTTCACGCGCGAAGGCTTTCCAATTGTAACCAATTTGTCGGATGTTCAATCGACAGCCTAATACTAATAATAAATCGGAATTTTGTACGGCATAATTTCCTGCGCGATCACCCACTGATCCAGGGCGCCCCACATAACAAGGATGATCATCATATAAAACATCATGTGCATTCCATGCGGTTGTGACAGGAATTTTTAATGCATCAATTAATTTTAAAAATAAATCATGTTGTCCGGAGGAACGCACTCCACTGCCTGCTAAAATCACGGGACGTTTTGCTGCAAGAATTTTTTCAAATACATTTTTGATGGTGGAAGATTCAATGGTTGGAACTTTTGGAAAATAAATTTTTTCATCAAATGAAATGAGTTTTGTTTCATCAATGGTTGCGCCTTGCACATTCATTGGAATATCAATCCAGACAGGACCGGGTCTTCCATTTTTTGCAATAAATAAGGCTTTTTGTAGATGATATTTGATGAGCTGTGGATCGGTGACAGATACCGCATATTTTGTCATGGGTTTTACGGTTGGAATAATATCGCATTCTTGATCACCCAATTGGCGAATATTCAATCCTGTGCTTTCAATCGTTGTGTCGTAACGTACTTGTCCTGAAATCACTAACATCGGAATCGAATCGACCCACGCACCAAATACGCCATTTAATGTATTTAATCCGCCGGGACCGGTTGTGACATTTACAATAGGAATTTTATTTGATAATCGTGCGTAACTTTCTGCTGCCATCGCGCACGCTTGTTCGTGATGATTGCAAATCGTTTTTAATTTAGGATGTTTTCCGAGTGAATTATTTAAATGCATTGCACCACCACCGGTGAGCATGAAAACATGTTGTAATCCTGCATCAGCGAGATAATTTGCGATGAAATCTGTTAGTTTGATCATGTTAACCTCAATAGGTTTTGATTTTGCTTGGTTAATATCATGGCCTCGGGGTCCTGTCGCCGTGTGGTCTCCTGTTGTTTTTTGCGCTGATGAAGCCACGCGCAAAAAAAACAGGAGTACCACACGACACCACCCCTCGGATAAATTTTCGTGCAAGCAAAATCAAAAAATTTATCTCTGCACAAAATTCCACTGTTTTGTTAATTGAATCGCCTCACGCAAACTCGTGAATGGCTTTAATCCTAATTCTTCACGCGCACGTTTTATATCAGGGATATAGCGTTCAGGCAAGATTGCAGGATTTTTTTCACGCGCAATTTGCACCGTCATTTTCGGTGAAAATGTATCCGCAACATGATGCGCAATTTCTGAAATGCTTAATGCTTCATCGGATCCCACGTTATAAGGACGCAATGTTTCTCCACGCATTAAAATTGTCATCAACCAAATCATTAAATCTGCTGCATATAAATAAGAACGATACGGAGAACCGTCTCCATTCACATTAATCGGCCCACCTTTTAATCCATCACGAATAAAATTTCCAATCGCAAAATGAATATCTAACGGTAAATAAGGCCCAACAAAAGCAAAACAACGTGCAATTTTAATATCGAGTCCGTATTGTTTTGAATACAACGTACATAAATGTTCTGCGGTACATTTTCCAACAGCATACGCAGAACGCGGATCATCTAATTTCGGCTGACATGGATACGCTTCTGAAACATGCGATAAATTTGGCGGCTGTCTTCCATACACTGCACCTGAGCTAATAAAAAGAAATTTTTTCGCATCGGCATGACGCGCAAATTCCAATGTATGCGCAGTACCTTTAATAATCGTATCAATCATTAAAAAAGGATGATTATCATTGAGTGATGCACTCGCTTCTGTTGCTGCATGAATGACATAAGAAAATTTTTTATCAGGAAAAATAAAATCTTGGACATTTCCCTCGTGAAATTTCACACACGTTGCAGCTGCTAAATATGGACATTTTTTTTCAAAATTATTTTTACTGCGCGTGAGCACAGTTAATTCTGCATTTAAATTTAATTTTTCATTCGCCCAAATAAAACTTTCTAAAAACCAACAGCCAAAAAAACCTGTACCGCCTGTCATGAAAATTTTTTGATTGCGGAAGTTTTCCCACAAGGAAGAATTTTCGTGCACGATAGTATTCAAATCTTTTTCAAGAGGATTAGACATCATTTTTTTGATAAACCGTAATCAATTCACTGCTCGCGATAGGATGATATTTATTTTTGATATGCTGATAAAAATGACTTAACCGAGCTAATGTTGCGGCACGATCATAAGAATATTTATATAATTCTAAGTAGCGCGATACAGGATCATAGCGATTATAATAATCATAATTATAACCCCGTGAAATATCTGCATCTACGAAGAAATAAGTAGGTTTATTTTTTAGAATCACATCCAACACTTTTTGTTCTGCATTTTCATTAATTAAATTAGTAAGCAATTCTGGATAAGGAAACGCGGTATATTTCCCCGCCAACACAGGAAGAATCGTCTCATATTTAGAAATCATATAAATATCAGGTTGTGTATCATATTTTTTTATCAAAGCAACAGCTCGCTCAAATAATTGCGGATCCATTGTTGAATTAAATCGCGCTGTTTCAAAGTTCCATTGATACAACCGATGATATTTAAAATTATCATGGTATTGTTTAGCTTCACCATAAAAATTAAATGCGCTTGGAAGATAAAATAATAAGAAAGAAAATCCAATCAAGCTAGTTAATATTCTTTTTTCATCCTGTTCAAAGTGAAAATAGCGAATGATCAAATGAATTGCGCACAGCGCAAGAAAAATAAAAGGAATCGCCATTCCAAAAAAATGATGCGCAAGAGGAAACCAAAGAAAATAAATTAATAGCAACTGGCAATAAAAAATAACCGCCACCCAAAAATAATTCATAGTATCGCGAACAGAGCGAAATAAAATTACCATCAGATAAAATGCTAACGCAAATAGCAACAACCATCTTACAATGTAAGAAGCAGTGAAAGGACTTCCTACACCAAAAAGCATATAAATAGAACCTTCAAATTTACCTGGGATCAATTTCAAATAAGTGAATAAACCAAGCAATCCTGCTGCATACGAAAAAATGATCGGGAGTGAAAAAAGTTTTTTATCAAAAAACTGGTTTACCGTCACTGCACCTATTAACGCCATCAATAAAAAAATCCCAAAATCTTTATTAAAGAAAATAGAAATGATAGATAACAGCAAGCTTACGCTTAACCAAAATAAAGAGCGCTTTCTGGTATACAAATAAAAACTTGCTAACACAAATATATCTAAAAAATGTCGAACAGGATTAAATCCCGGCGCAAGCACTACGGATTGCATACCTAATGCAAATAAAGCGGAAATTCCCAGCATAAAACCTAACGCAACATATTCTATTCTTCGAAAAATAACGAACACTATTGCTAAAAAAGATAAGTAATAAAGCGGATAAATTGAAAAAAACAATTTAAAATAATTTTGATAATTCACTCCACCTAACAAAGGGAGTATTTTCACAAATAACATTGTTGCGAACCAGCCATAAACAAAAGGTTGATCCACCGCACCTTGCGACACCGCAAAAATAGGTTCGAAAAAATAATTATGATGATAAAAAAACCATCCCGTTTTTCCTTGATCGATTAATTCCATTTTATTTTTAGAAATAAAATCCCATTCTTCGGGTGTGTACACTCGACTTGATGCTTCAAGTTTTTTATTAAGTGATAAAAAATAAAATTCATTTAATTTTATTCTATCTTCTGCGCGAGAATAGCTATAACTTAAGCGTGAAAACTCATTTTCAGCCATAGCATCGCGTACCGTTAACGATTGTTCTTTAGGATAATAAAGATAACGATATCGAGCATCATTTTTATCTGACTGTAAAAAAAGATCAAGCGTGGGTGAAGAATTAATTTTGACATAAGCGCCCCATCCAGGTTGCTGCGTTTTTCCTTGATCAATACGCGGATCATATTTAAAAATTCCTCCCACACGATGTTCATTGATATAACGCGTGTTATCGACCCACTCACCCGACTTCAATACTGTTTGTCCAGGCATATCCATATAATCATTTTCAATGAGCATGGGTTTTAAAATAAGTGGTTTAAAAATAAAAAAGAGTTGCAGCAAAAGAATACTTAAAATAAACACGATCCATTTCGCAGATAAAGTAGGTAACTGACTCAATTTTAAATTGGAACATGCAAACGGCAATACTGTGACAAATAACAACCATTCAGGAAACCAATGCATTATACTTGTGCCAGACATCCATAATCGATACGTAAAAATAAGGTTGAGAAAAAAATAGAAAAACAAAACAATCGCATTGTTAACAAAAAAAGATCGTCTAAAAGTCGTCTTATAATACGTATTATAAATTGGGATAAAAAAAACAATCGCTAAAAGGAATAACCCCAATAAATATTGTAAAAAAGAACCTAATTTTCCGATTCCAGAATGGAAAATAGCATTACCTAAAATGGGAACACCTATTCCCAATAATTTTTCTTCGTAAATAACTCCTGCTACAATCATCGCTAATTTAATCAAGCCAATCGCACAAATCATAAAATGCGCCATCAATAAAAATTTAATTTTTTTATCTGTCCACACTAAATTTTTATACGATGTCATCATGATGACATCTCATCAAAATTAATTCGTTCTTTTTCTACCACAAGCGGCCGACGCATCACACGCGTATGAATCGATGCAATATATTCACCTAATAATCCAATAAAAAATAATTGCACGGATGAAAAGAAAAATAATCCAATCAGCACAGGTGCCATTCCCGCATCAAATTCATCCCAAAAAATAAGTTTCGCGATTAAATACGATAATGAAATAAGAAAACTGACTATTCCCAAAAAGAAACCCACAATCGTTGCTAAACGCAACGGCACTTTAGAATGACTGGTAATTCCCAACATCGCCATATCATACAAAGAATAAAAATTATTTTTAGTAATGCCGCGATGACGCGCGGGTTGCTCATAAGGAATTTCTGTCATTTTAAAACCAATTTCAGCAATCAATCCGCGGAAATAAGGATAAGGATCTTCAATCGTGCGTAAAATTTTAATAACTTTTTTATCATACAAACCAAATCCCGTGAAATTTTTAATCAGCTTCACATCAGCAATGCGAGAAATAAAACTATAATACGCGCGACGAATTGCAAACATGAAAGAAGATTCTTTGCTTTCAGGTTTCACTCCCACAACGACTTTATTTCCTTCTTCCCATTTTTTAATAAATATTTTTATCATTTCAGGAGGATCTTGAAGATCTGCCACAATCGAAATCACGGCATCCCCTTCTGCTTGCAATAATCCATGAAAAGGAGAACGAATGTGCCCAAAATTACGCGCATTCACAATCACTTTAATATTTTTATCACGCGATGCGATATTAGATAAAATTTCAACAGTACGATCGTGAGATGCATTATCAATAAAAATATGTTCGTAACGATAATTCGGTAATTCAGAAAAAACTTTTTTAACTTGGTTGTAAAGTTCCTCAACATTTTCTTCTTCGTTATAACACGCCGTGACAATGCTAATGAGTTTCATAACGCTCCCTGAAGACTAAAAATTTATTCATGACAAAACTTAATACTGCTAATGGAAATACTGTGATCAATCCATTCAGATAAAGATTGTCTGAAAAAAATAATAATATTTTTAACATTCCAATGTTTAAAAAATATAAAAACGCATACACGCCCATAAATTTAAAAATTAAAGTAGAATTTGAATTTTTAAAAACAATTCGACCCGTTGTCATAAAATTAAATAACACACCGATACACGTTGCTAATAACACAGCAAGATAGTACGGGAGTCCGATAAAAATAAAAAAAGCATACACGCCATAACTAAATAACGTGTTCACACCGCCCACAAAAAGAAATAATATCAATTGCCATTTTGTTGATAATGATTTTCTGGCAACTGTCATGCCGTCACACCTTTCTTAACTGTTTTTGTAAATTCTTCGAATGATTGATGCATGTGCGCAATCATTTCTTTTGTTAATCCGTGATGACATCCCATTAACATTCCACCGCGCATGACGTGATCGGTATTGGCATAACCTTCTTTTGCTTCACGACGTTTAATATTTTTAAATCCAGGTTGACGCAAAATATTTCCAGTAAATACTGTGCGCGTTTGAATATTTCTTTTTTCTAAAAAGATTTGCAAATCTTTTCGTTTAAAAGGCGCTGTGTCTTTAAGCGTTAATGCAAACGCAAGCCAACCCGTACGTGATTGTGGAAATTGTTTCGGCAAAATAAACCAATCTTGATATTTTTCAAAAAATTTCATGTGAATTTTAAAAGCATCTTCACGTGCAGAAATATTTTTATCAAGTTTATCGAGCTGCACTAAACCAAATGCTGCGCCCATTTCAGAAGGCTCAAGATTATAACCAATCGCTTCAAATAAAAATTTTGCATCGTAATCAATTCCATCAACATCAATATTAAAACGATTTTCGATCGCTTCAGATTCAACGAATAAAGAAGAACTTCTTCCCCAACTTCGTAATAATTTCACGCGATCAGCAAGACGTTCTTCATTTACACACACCATTCCACCGTTGCCTGCGCAATTAATGACGTGTGATCCATAAAAACTGGTCGTGCTTAAATCGGTTAATGCACCGACTGATTTTCCATTGACTGTTGCGCCAAGGGTATCTGCAGAATCTTCAATTAAAATTAAATTATAACGATCCGCTATTTCTTTTAATTGCATCCAATTCGGTAAATTACCTAATAAATTTGGAATCATCATCGCACGTGTTTTTTGTGTGATGAGTGCTTCCACTTTATTGGCATCAATATTAAATGTGCCTGGCTCAACATCAACGAATGCAGGAATTAAATTATTTTTTACAAGTGGCGCCACTGTTGTTGAAAAAGTTAAAACGGGTGTAATCACTTCTGAACCTTCAGGTAAATTTAAAATTTCAACAGCAAGATAATTCGCAGAAGAACCCGAATTCACCATCATGCCGTAACGTTTTGCAAATAATTTTGCAACGCGTTGTTCCATTTCGCGAACGTGATAACCCATTTGTGTGGACGTGCGTAAGACTTTTACGACAGCTTCAATTTCTTCTTCACCGTGAACGGTGCGACCGTATGGAACATGCATGTATTGTTGTGTCATTGTGATTACCCTTCTATAAAATTTTTAATTTGTTTTAACGTTTCTTCTTTCATATTTTTTTCCGCATGAAATGCTTTGTACCATTCCACTGTCGAAGCGAGTGCTTGCTGAATATTCCAACGCGGTTTCCAACCTAAACGAGCTTGTGCTTTAGAACAATCTAATTTTAAAAATGTCGCCTCATGCAAATCAGGCGATGGAATAATTTCCATGGTTGGATTTCCACCCCAACATTTAAATGTTTCTTTTACAATCCACTCAACTGGTTTTGCATCAGAATCATCTGGACCAAAATTCCACGCTTCAGAATATTTTTCAGGAGAAGAATATAACAATTGCGCTAAATGCAAATACCCTGATAACGGTTCTAAAACATGTTGCCAAGGACGAGTTGCATTTGGATAGCGAATTTGCAGGGTTTTTTTCGAAATACACGAATTAATAATATCAGGAAGCAAACGATCTTCGGACCAATCCCCTCCACCGATTACATTTCCTGCACGCGCAGAAGCCAATCCTAATTTTTTAAAATAAGATTTTCGATACGCGGTTGTCACTAATTCAGCACACCCTTTGCTATTGCTATAAGGATCATGTCCTCCCATCGGTTCATCTTCACGATAACCCCAATGCCATTCTTTATTTTCATAACATTTATCTGTTGTGACATTCACAACCGCACGCACGCAAGCATGTTGACGCACCGCTTCAAGTAAATGCACAGTGCCCATCACATTTGTCATATAGGTTTCAACAGGATTGGAATAAGAATAACGAACGAGAGGTTGTGCCGCCATGTGAATAATAATTTCAGGTTCATGTTTTTGAATGACAGAAAATAAAGTTTGCGCATCACGAATATCGCCACGCACGTCAATCATATTTTCTGCAACATTTGCCGCTGTAAAAAGATTCGGAGAAGTATTGGGATCAAGCGCAAGCCCAATCACTTTTGCATTTAATTGTTGTAACCAAAGCGATAACCAACTGCCTTTAAAACCAGTATGGCCTGTAACAAGTACTTTTTTATTTTCCCAAAAATTATTCACCACATTTTCCATGGAGCTTGTCCGTTTTGCCAAAGTTCTTCTAAATGCATTTTATCGCGCAGCGTATCCATCGGTTGCCAAAATCCTTTATGAAAATACGCAGCCAATTGATTTTCATTCGCTAATTTTTCTAACGGTTCGCGTTCCCAAATCGTTTCATCACTGTCAATGTAATTTAATACATGCGGAGATAACACAAAAAATCCACCATTAATCCAACCGCCATCACCGTGTGGCTTTTCTTGAAAACCTTTTACAAATTCTTCTTCTAATGCAAGCGCACCAAATCGGCCAGGAGGTTGCGTAGCTGTTACTGTCGCTAATCGTTTATGTTTTTTGTGAAAATTAAGTAATTCAGTGATATTAACGTTGGCAACACCATCACCATACGTTAAGCAAAAATTTTCTTCGTCTTCTAAATATTTTTTTACTTTTTTTAATCGACCGCCGGTCATGGTTTGCTCACCCGTTTCAACGAGTGTCACATTCCACGGTTCTGCATTGATTTGATGGATACACATATTATTTTTTGCAATATTAAATGTCACATCTGACATGTGTAAAAAATAATTTGCGAAATATTCTTTGATGAGATAACCCTTGTAACCTAAACACACAACAAAATCATGAATGCCGTGTGCGGAATAAATTTTCATGATGTGCCAAAGAATAGGTTTACCACCAATTTCAACCATGGGTTTAGGACGAGCGACAGTTTCTTCGCTGATACGAGTGCCTAATCCCCCCGCTAAGATAACTGCCTTCATTTTTATTCCCATATTTGGCTAAATTTTGAGTTCCGTATCTTAACAAGGCAGCTACAGAGATGCAATTCACAGATACTTTTTGGTTTTGCTTCCACGAAAATTTATCTGAGGGGTGATGTGCCGTGCGGTACTCCTCAGAGATATTTTTTGATTTTGCTTCCACGAAACTTTATCCGAGGGGTGGTGCCGCATGGTACTCCTGTTTTTTTGCGCGTATCTTCATCAGCGCAAAAACAACAGGAGACCATGCGGCGACAGGACCCCGAGGCCGATAATCCAACAAAGCAAAATCAAACCCAAATAGACATACACCCACATTCCAGATATCATATGCGCCTAAAAAATACAGGGATAAAATAAATGAAACTCATCCAACAAGCGTTTCAAAGTCATCAAACAGTGATGACTAAAATGGAAGCACTGCTTCCCACCATTGAAACGATTGCACAAACCGTACTCACTTCTCTGAAAAAAGGCGGCACCGTTTTTTTCATGGGAAATGGCGGAAGCGCTGCAGATGCCCAACATCTTGCTGCAGAATTCATTGGACGATTTCAATTAGAACGAAAAGCCATTCCTGCGATTGCACTTACAACGGATTCTTCTATTCTCACGTGTTTAAGCAATGATTACGATTATTCAATTATTTTTTCTCGACAACTTGAAGCATTATGCAAACCCGAAGATATTGTGTTTGGAATTTCTACTTCAGGAAATAGCATGAATGTTTTAAAAGGAATACAAGTTGCAAAAAAAGTCGGCGCAAAAACCATTGGATTCACAGGCCATCAAGGCGGCGAATTAGTAGATATCACAGATATTTGTTTGACTATTCCTTCAAATAATACTGCACGCATTCAAGAAGCCCATATTTTTGCAGGGCACACGATTTGCGAATGGGTGGAATCAGCCTTTGCACAAACCACACAGCAGCACGCGCGTGCTGAGGCAACCACTGCGTGATGAATACACTCGCAGCTATTTTAGTCGGCGGAAAAGGAACGCGTTTACAATCTGTTATTTCTGATGTTCCGAAACCCCTCGCACCGATTCACGGCAAACCTTTTTTATTTCATTTAATTGAATTACTTCAAGCGCAAGGCATCAAACATATTTTATTACTCACAAGCTACATGCATGAAAAAATTTTTGAAGCGTGCGGAAACGGAGAACAATGGAACATCAATATTACTTATTCTCGCGAAAATGAACCACTCGGCACAGCAGGCGCACTTCGTCATGCAGAAAAAATATTATCTCGACATGAAAATTTTTTATTATTGAATGGTGATACGTATTTTGATGCGTCGATTAAAAATATAATTGATACGCCGTTAGATAAAAATATTTTCGGATTGATTGGAGTGAATATTGTTGATGATGCGAATCGATTTGGATCTGTATTAATTGATCCCGATACTTTTCAAATTAAATCTTTTTTAGAAAAATGTCATGCCAGCCGCGCGCCTTTTGCGCCAGCTGGCGTCCAGATAGATAATCAGCCGTCATGCCAGCATGCTTTTAGCTGGCATCCAGTGCCTTTAAAGAAAGACACTGGATGCCACCTCTCGCAAAAAACGCTCGGCTGGCATGACAAATCTTTTGTCAACGCAGGGATTTATAAATTATCCTCAAAAATAATTTCGATGATTCCTGAAAATAAATTTGTATCGCTTGAAAAAGAAATTTTCCCTACCCTCATTCAGCAAGATTATTTTTTAAAAGCCATTTTTTTAGAAAAATTATTTCATGACATTGGAACGCCTGAAAGTTATTTTGCGTTCATGGAGCAGACAAAATGAAATCAACTCAATCTCAAGGCATTGTGATTACACAAACTCCTTTTCGCATTAGTTTTTTTGGTGGTGGAACAGATTTTCCTGATTATTTTAATCAGCAAAATACATTGGTGATTGGCACAACGATTAATAAATATATCTATGTCACACTCAATTCACTTGAACGTTTTTTTGAAAAAAGAATTCGATTATCCTATTCGAAATTAGAAAATGTAGAACACCCTCTTCATCTTGAACATCCGATTGTGAAATGCATTTTGAATGAACATCCACTCATAAATGAAAATACTTTTTTAGATATTCACACGTACGCAGATTTACCTGCATCCAGTGGTGTCGGATCTTCTTCTGCATTCACTGTTGGAATGTTGAATGCACTTTATTTATTAAATGGAATTTATAAAACGCCTGAAATGATTGCAAAAGAAGCGATTCAGTTAGAACGCGAAAAATTAAAAGAAGCGGGCGGTTGGCAAGATCAAATTTTTTCTGCATTTGGTGGATTTAATTGCATTCGATTTTCAGGAAAAGGATTTACCGTTGAACCGATTTGTATTTCGCAAGAAAAACGCAATGCACTCGAACAATCGTGCATGTTATTTTTCACAGGAATAACACGTTCTTCTTCTGACATTCAAAATAAAGTTTTTGGAAAATCCACTCATCCTGATTTATCACACATTCAAAAATTATCTGAACAGGCATTACACACACTCACACAATCCACTTCACCCGAAGAAATGTTGCGTGAATTTGGGAAATTATTACATGAGTCTTGGATGGCAAAACGTCATCTTTCTGCTGATATCAGCAACAATCACATTGATGAAATGTATGAAAAAGCAATGCGCGCAGGTGCATTCGGTGGAAAATTATGCGGCGCGGGCGGCGGAGGATTTTTATTATTTATTGTGCCTGCTGAAAAACAATCTGCGGTGCGAGATGCGTTGAGTGAACATAAATTATTACAAGTGAACTTTGAACAGCAAGGAAGTAAAGTCATTTATAGTAAAAGCTAACGTAGTATCACTTCTCAGCTAGTATCAATTTTGTCTAATGTAAATTGCGAAGCGATTCCGAGCCGCGCGCGGAAGCTCGCGTGTACAATTTTTTAATTACCGAGAAATTAATTTAGAGCATACACGCTCCCTAACGGTCGCGGCTCGGAATCGCTTGCAATTTGCATGGGAGAAAATTCGTGATTTAACGTACTAGTTTTTTTAAAAAAAATTTCAATTATAATATACTCATTAAAAAATCGGAGCTGACTGAATGGCAAAAAAAAAGATTTTATTTTTAATCTGCCTCATCAGTATTTATTACCTCGCATGGCATGTGCAAAATAATCTATTATTTAATTCCGATGTAAGCTGGCTGATGTTGGCGACGAAACGATTATTAGCGGGCGGGAGTTACACAAACGATTTTTTTGAAATTAATCCGCCGATGATTTTATATCTTTATGTTCCTCCTGTTTTATTGGCGAACTTTTTTCATTTTTCAAATATGATTGCGATGAAAATTTTTATTTATTTTATCGCGACTATTTCGTTAATGATGTGCTATTTTTTTACGGAAGAAATTTTTGTAGAAAAAGAAATGCGCGCGATTTTTATTTTAATGCTGGCTGCGGTTTTTCTTTTATTTCCATTGAATGAGTTTGGGCAGCGGGAACATCTCATGATGATGTTGTGCATGCCGTATTTTTTGCGCTCGGCTGGCATGACAAGCGTTGTCGGAATTCTCGCCGGCCTCGGCTTCGCCATCAAACCCTATTTCTTAATTCCATTTTTATTAATAGAACTTTATTTGTTTTCATTTCGCCGAATCGAATTCATCATTATTTTATTAATCATCACAACTTATCTCATGACGATATTTTTATTTCATTTCGATTATGTGCGTGATGTCATTCCAATTGTGAAAAATTATTACCAAACGTATCACACACCGTGGAAAATTATATTATTCAACGAGCCCGCCTGTTTCGCCTATTTCACACTTTTATTTTATGGAATCAGACGACATTATCTTGCATCACGTGAATTCTATTTTATTTTATTTCTTGCTCTCATAGGATTTTTATTCGCTTATTTCGCACAGCAATCGTTATGGTATTATCACGCGTTACCTGTATTTTCATTTTCTATTTTGTTATCTGTTTTATTGCTCGCACAGCTAATAAATCAACAAAGCATTTCAAGAAAAGAATATTTCACACTCACCCTTTTCTCACTTTCATTATTTTTATATTTATTTTTGAAGTTAAATTATCTGTGGTTTTGGCACGCACCACTTTTCTTATCAGCCATTTTATTATTTTTATTAGCGCTCCTGTTTTTATTACCTCGACACAAAACTATTTCAACATTCCTTGGATTAATGTTATTCGCCTACCCTGCTTATCAATTAGGGAATATCTATACAACAGCTATTTATTATAAAAATTTATTTAGTGGATTTTTAGACGCGATGAAACCTTACGAAAATAAATCAATTTATTTCTTTTCGAACGCCGCTGAATTTGCTTTTCCCGGCACCGAATACACACATCAAACATTTACCGAACGATTTGCGTGCATCGGATTATTTTCAGAAAGAAATAAAAACTTTTATATCAACGCCATTAATGAAGATATTCAACGTTATCAGCCTGAATTTATTTTCGTCGACACGCGCCACAAAAATGAAAAAACAAAACTAGGTTATTTCGGAAATGATCAAATCAATTACGTGAAAATATTTTCAGAAAATAATGCATTTAAAAAAACGTGGGGCTCATATCGATATCTCATCTCTATCGATGGGCAACCCCTTTACAAGTTCGATATTTTTAAGAAAATAAATAAAATGCAAATCGCTGATCGGGACTCACGATAGGCTCAGCATGCAGCAAGCCGCGCATTTGTTTTTCCAATAATTTTCCATGATCCGTATAACCATTACGATCAATATAAATTCCAGAAAATTTTTCTTTCTTTAATTCCGCAATCATTTTTGGAAGAGGCAATGCACTTACTTTTTTCTGCCACGCCGCTATCGGTCGACCAATCACTGCACCATAACTCCACTGTATTTTTTTCGAATGTAAATACCCGCGAAAATGATCATAATCTTTCATCTGATTAATTGGCGGACTTTCAGGAAAATACATATACGGCAATTGAAAAACCATACTATTTTCAGATAATTTCTTTTCAATCGCAGTAATAAATTCTGCATCACTAGTAAATTGTTTTTTAATATCTTGATAATGTGTGATAGAAGACTGCAAAGGAATTTCATCATATAAACCAATTATTAAAATTAAAACCGCAGCCATCCCCATTTTTTTATTCGAAAATTTTTGCAATAAAAAGAAAAATGCATACAGCGAAAAAAATGCAATGAATACACTGATCCGATTATACGAACGAATCATGGAAGAAACATGATAAGCAAAAAAAGCACCGAATCCGCCGATGGTGGCAACTAAAACCGCAAAAACATTCAATCGACTCCAAAAAAATAATTCTGTATTTCTCAATAACAGAACAAATAACAACGCTAGAAATCCTAAACTCGCAATGAGACCCAATGTCGCTACGCGATTTTCATTTACGAGAGGTGCGGTTTGATTGTAATGTTCTTTTGATTTCCTGAATCCACGCAAATGATGATCATTTACGGGAGAAATAAGTTGAATTATTTTCAAGCCTGCCAATTCAGATTCTGCCGGTGCACGAAAAGCAATTTCTGTATTTTTTCCATTTTTCAATTGATAAAAAAATCCGGGCGATACATTTAAAAATAATGTGAACGCGATCAATACCGATAACATCATCGCGAAAAAAATATTTTTTTTATTACGCTGCTCAAGACTTCCCAATAATCCCGCTAACAAAATAAAAAACGCGCCAAATAAAGCATAATAAATTCCAGACGATGCTGAAAATAAAATGATTAATGCAAAAAATAATATTTTTTTAAATGAGAATGAAGGTGATTGATAGGCATATACCGACAATAAAACATAAAGCGGTATCACATAATACGTTGTCAATAACAAATGCCCTTCATTTCTAAATAAATGATACGGTAAAAAAGAAAATAAAAGACTCGCAGCTAATGCAAACCATCGTTTTAATCCTAATCGTTCAAAGATCACGAGAGAAATCAGCGTGGCGAATATAAAAGTGAGAAAATAAAAGCTATTGATGACAACGGCATAATTTTTGCTGAAGCAAGAAAGTATTTTGACGATGAGCAAACTTGCAGAATCTGACATCGGATATTCTGCTAAATTATACATGCCGGGCGCTGCAAGATAAGGATTCGTGAGATACCAACCATTATCGATAATCGATTTCACTACCACACTATTTCCAAGTCCATCTTCTGAATAACGCAGTGGAAAATAAAAACTAAAATCAGGAGAATAAAAAATGAATATTAAAACAAAACAAGAAATAAGGATGGCGGCGAGGTAGAAAAAAAAATTCTGGATGCCACCTCTCGCAGAAAGCGCTCGGCTGGCATGACAATCATTGGTTTGCTGTTGATTCATGATATTTTTCTATTCCCTCTTTAACATCTCCATAAAATTCTATCTTTCCTGCTTTTAATACGACTACTTTATTACACACTTCTTTCATCATTTTTTCCGAATGCGTTGCAATCACTACAATACTGGATTGCTCAATCAATTGATTCATTCGCGCTTTTGCTTTTTCCATAAATGCAAGATCACCCGTTCCCACCACTTCATCTAATACTAAAATTTCTGGCGCAATACTAGTAGCCACGCCAAATGCTAAACGCAAACGCATTCCCGCAGAATATGTTCGAATAGGAACAGAAAGATAATCCCCTAATCCTGTAAAATCTGCAATTTCATCTATTTTTTCGTAGATTTTTTTTCGTGTATGACCTAATAACAATCCACGCGTAAAAATATTTTCATAGCCTGTCGACTCAGGTTCAATACCAAACATTAAATCAAGCAAAGGAGACACACTGCCTTCAATATTTAAATAACCTTCTGTGGGTTCATAAATTCGAGAAAGCACGCGCAATAAGGTACTTTTTCCTGCACCATTATGACCAACGAGTCCAATGCGATCACCGTGTTCAATATGTAAATTAATTTCAGAGAGTGCTTTCACTGAAAGTGATTTTGCTGTTTGCAATAATTTTCCACCCGTACTTAAACGCAAAAATTGTTTTTTCAGCGAACGTGCATTCGCGTGATAAATGGGAAATTCGATTGAAACATTTTTTAAAATAATATTTGCCATAATTACAACCAATAAATAATGCGATGACGCACGCGCAACATTAATAAACTCGATAAAATCATTCCAACAAGTGTCATGAATAAAACAGCGTTGATGGAATACATCGTCGGCAAAGTACTCATCAAGGGCGCGCGTAAAATTTCAACGTATTGCGCAAAAGGATTAAGCATAATCCAGATATGATATTTTTCAGGCAAAATCGCAGGGTTCCACATAATCGGTGTAATGAAAAAAATCACTTGTATCACGCTAGTAATTAATTGGGCAACATCACGATAACGCGCACCAATGGCTGCAAGAATTAATCCATAACAAAATGCATTAATAAAAATAAGCAACAAACTCGGCACAATAAATAATATTGCCCAAGTCACTTGAATATGAAAAATAAAAAACAAGGGGATGATCACAACAATGTTATGTAAAAAAATAATAAAACAGCGGCTAATAATGCGTAGCACAAAAACAGAATAAGGTAATTTAATTTGTTTTAAAAAATTATCGGCTTCAATAAAAGCATTCGTTTCTTCAATAATTAAAAGTGAAATTAAATTCCACGCGAGCATTCCTGCTGCAAGAAAAGGAAAATAATTTTGAATCGGTGTTCGAAATAAATGTCCGTACAAAAATCCCATCGTATAAATCGTAATAGCCATACTGATGGTGATCCAAAAGGGACCGAGTTGCGAGCGGCGATAACGCAATCGAATATCTTGCCAGCTTAATAAAATCCAAATAGGCCAATTCTTAAGCCCATCAAAAATATCTTTTAGCGCTAGCTGGAAGCGAGTAGGCATTTTTTCTGTGATACTGCTCATCATTTTTCCCGACATGTAATACGCCACGTGCAACGTTAGAGACCCTCATCCCTGGCCCTTCTCCCAGCACAAAAAGCGTGTGCTGGGAGAAGGGAACATGCACACAACAAAAAAGGGTGCACATTTTAACACATGCACCCTTTTTAAAAAGATTTCTCTAAAAAATTAACCGATAGTTAATTGATCTTGGATTTCTTTCATTGTTTTTTCGTCCATCTTCTTGAAGCCTTTTACCATTTTAAGATCATCAAGAGATTTGAAGTCACCGTGTTTTTTACGGTAAGAAACGATGGAACGTGCTTTAGCCATTGATAAACCTTTTACCTTAGCTAATTGCTTAACAGTTGCTTTGTTAAGATCAACTTTGGCTTGAACTTGGTCTTCAGCAGCGCGACCTGAATCAGCTACTTGAACAGCTTGAGTTGCTTCTGGTTGTTGTGATGCATTTGCATTTTCTTCATTTGCAAATACAGCTGTAGCCAAACTCATTGCAGCAACAGCTGCGATAAACATACGATAAAAAGACATTAATGTACTCCTTAAAATTTTTAAAAATAACTAGTTATTTCATTCACAACTGACAGGCTTTAAAGTTTATGCAATAAAGAATCAATTGCAAAGGAAGGTTTAAAAAACTAAGCCTCTTAGAAATTCCATTCAGCTTAGCCAGCGATGATATTACTAAGTAAAAATAAAAAAATCTACTACATTTATAGACAACGGAACATTCAAGTAATAAAGTATCCCGATTCGTTAAATTTTAGGAAATAAATTTCATGTTAAAAAAACTTTTTACATTTTTTGCTGCACTTTTATTAACCGGCACGAGTTTTGCTGATAATGCGGTTATTCCTATTGCAACACAGCCTCAAGCAGCTGCCCTCACCCCCGCCGCTCCCACATTAAATGCACAAGGTTATATTTTAATTGATGCAAATAGTGGGAAAGTTTTAGCAGAAAAAAATGCAGATGTGCACATGGAACCTGCAAGCCTCACGAAATTAATGACCATGTATGTCATTTCAAACGCATTAAAAAATGGCTCTCTTCGCTTAGATGATAAAGTCAGAATTAGTAAAAAAGCGTGGCAAACAGGCGGCTCTCGCATGTTTGTTAAAGTAAATGATGAAGTGTCTGTCCGTGATTTATTACAAGGAATTATTGTTGCATCCGGTAATGATGCAGCTGTTGCAATGGCAGAGCATTTAGCAGGAACAGAAGAAGCCTTTGCAGCTGTGATGAATGCAGAAGCAAAGACCATTGGCATGACAAACAGCCATTTCATGGATAGCAACGGACTCCCTAATCCAGAACATTATTCTTCTCCGCGTGATTTAGCTTTACTCGCGCAAGCCATCATTAAAAATTTTCCAAACGATTACAAACTTTATTCTGAAAAATGGTTTACCTATAACGATATTCGTCAACCCAATCGCAATCGTTTATTGTGGCGATTCCCTGCTGCAGATGGATTAAAAACAGGGCACACCGATAGCGCGGGCTATTGCTTAGTCGGTTCTGCAACAAAAGATGGAATGCGCATCATTAGCGTTATCATGGGATCACCCAGTGATGAAATCAGAACAGAAGAATCCATTCGTTTATTAACCTATGGTTTTCGTTTTTTTGAAACACATAAACTTTATAATGCCAACATTGCACTCACTCAAGCACGCGTTTGGAAAGGAAAACAAAAGGAAATTCCTTTAGGTTTAACAGAAGATTTTTATGCGACTGTTCCCATGAATCAATATAAAAATATTCAAGCAACTTTATCATTCAATACACAAATTAAAGCGCCTGTGACGAAAGGACAATCCTACGGAACAGTGAATGTCATGCTCAATAACCAAATCATTGCAACAAAACCATTGGTGGCGTTAGTGGATAATCCTAAAGGTGGATTTTTCCGCAGCATGACGGATTCAGTGCGCTATAGCTTCAATAAATTATTTTCACACTCCACTGAAAAAGCGAACAATGGCTAACGAAGAAAATACATTACAATTTCCTTGCGAATTTGTTTTGAAAATATTTGGTTTAGCGAATGAAGAATTTGAAATCACTGCGCTCACCATTATTAGAAAACACGTGACATTCATGCAAGAAAACGCTATTCGCACACGTCACAGTGAAGATAAAAAATATCTCGCGCTCACAGTGACATTACACATTGAAAGTCGTGAACAACTCGATAATCTTTATCGCGAATTAAGTTCCTCTAAAAAAATATTGATGGTGTTATGAACATTATTGTTCGTGAATTGGGTTTACAAGACTATCTTCCCTGCTGGCATGCGATGCAAACATTCACCAATACGCGCGATGAAAAAACGTTTGATGAAATTTGGCTGTTAGAACACCCTTCTGTTTTTACACAAGGACAAAATGGAAAACCCGAACATATTTTATTCCCTGGAAATATCCCTGTGATTCCAACAGATCGTGGCGGACAAATTACGTATCACGGCCCAGGACAATGCATCATTTACACATTGATTGATCTCAAACGGAAAAAAATAAATATTCGAGAATTTATTACGTTATTAGAGAATACGGTCATTGATTATTTATCGCTTCACAAAATGAGTGCGCATACAAAATCAAAAGCACCTGGCGTATATGTGAATGAAAAAAAAATCTGCTCACTTGGATTGCGTGTGCGACGCGGTGCAACTTATCATGGTTTAGCATTGAATGTTGAAATGGATTTAGAACCTTTTTCACGAATTCATCCGTGTGGATTTTCGGAGTTGGTGATGACGCAAGTTTCAGAATATACTGATCCACTGAATTTTGCAGGAAGAAACTTAGTGCATTCTTTAATTACTCGGTTAGGTTATACTGACGTTCATTTTGAAAGAGATTTCATATGAGTACGAACACCAATAAACAACGCGGTCGCGAAAAATTAGCACGCATTCCTATTAAAATTGAACCCACAGAAAATCCACTTCCTAAACCCGATTGGATTCGCGTGCGTGTTCCCACTTCAACTGCTGTTACAGAATTAAAAGAAATTTTACGAAAAAATAATCTTGTCACTGTGTGCGAAGAAGCATCCTGTCCGAATTTACCCGAATGTTTTAATCACGGCACAGCCACATTCATGATCATGGGAGACAAATGCACACGACGTTGTAGTTTTTGTGATGTGGCACATGGCCGCCCTGATCCCCTCGATGAAAATGAACCGTTTAATTTAGCCAACACTATCGCACAAATGAAATTAAAATATATTGTGATCACGTCTGTCGATCGCGATGATTTACGCGATGGGGGCGCAAGTCATTTTAGTGCTTGTTTAAAGGCTATTCGTGAAAAAAATCCAACCATCACCATTGAAGTACTCGTACCGGATTATCGCGGTCGTATGGAAATTGCATTACAAGAAACAGCAAAAGAATTACCTGATATTTTTAATCACAACATTGAAACTGTTCCGCGACTTTATAAACAAGCGCGTCCCGGTTCTGATTACGCACATTCGTTGTTATTATTAAAAGAATTTAAAAAATTATTTTCTCATGTGCCTACCAAATCAGGAATCATGTTAGGACTGGGTGAAACCAATGAAGAAATTTTAGAAACATTACGCGATTTGCGCGCGCATGATGTTGAAATGGTAACACTCGGACAATATTTACAACCCAGCAAATATCACATGCCTGTTGCACGTTATGTGACACCCGAAGAATTTCAATTTTTTGCAGAGTATGCAAAAGAATTAAAATTTAAAAATATCGCAAGCGGCCCACTCGTGCGATCTTCTTATCATGCAGATAAACAAGCGGCGGGGGATTATGTCAGCTGAGATTAGTCCTATTTTACAATGGCTGAATACGCATCCTCATTTATCGGGACTCGCAACATTTTTAATTTCTGCTGCAGAATCGGTTGCGATTATTGGAACGATTGTTCCAGGTTCTATCATGATGACGGCGATTGGTACACTTGCTGGTGCAGGTGTTATTCCATTGTGGTCTACGATTTTATGGGCGATTTTAGGCGCTATTATAGGCGATGGCATTAGTTATCGCATTGGCTATTATTTTAAAGATCGTTTGTATCAGTATTGGCCTTTTAAAAATAATCCGCAGTGGTTAAATAATGGAAAAAATTTTTTTCATAAGCACGGCGCAATGAGTGTGTTACTCGGACGATTCGTAGGTCCCGTGCGCGCACTGGTTCCATTAGTCGCGGGCATGATGCACATGAAAGCGCTACGATTTTATATTGCAAATATTATTTCTGCGATCGGTTGGGCACCTGCGTACATGTTACCTGGAATTATTTTAGGGGCTGCCTCATTAGAACTTCCACCGGATATTGCTGTGCATGTTATTTTGATGCTATTAATGTCGGCATTTTTTATCATGTTGTGTTTGTGGTTGGTTTACAAAATTTTTGTATTGATCGGAAATAAAATCGATCAGCTGTTAAATCGTCTTTGGAACAGACTAGAAAAATCGCGTTATTTTCGCGGACTCACAGCTGCATTAAAACATCACGATCCTAAAAAAACGCACGGACAATTAAAACTCGCGTTTTATTTTCTGATCACACTCATTCTTTTTTTAGTGCTGACAATTTATTTATGGCTCAATACTTCTGCAGCGATTGTCACAAATCAAATGTTTTATCATTTTTTCCGAAGTGTACGCAGCGATCATTTAGATCAACTTGCTATTTTTGTCACACTGCTCGGACAAAAACAAATTTTATTACCTGCATTTTTAGCGGTATGCGCATGGCTTGCTTTCACAAAACGATGGTATACCACGATTCATTTCTTTTTATTAGCCGTGCTTGCAGTTGCGAGCGCAGTCATATTAAAACATCTTATTCATTCCCCTCGCCCTGATGGAATGATTATTAGTTCTGAATTATATTCTTATCCAAGTGGACACACGACGCTCGCTGCCACATTTTATTTTGCCATTGCATTATTATTCATTAAATCTGCGCACATTAAAAAACGCGCACTGATTTATTATGTTGCAGGATTCATTGTACTCGCCGTGAGTATTTCACGTTTATATTTAGGCGCGCATTGGTTTACAGATGTGTTAGGAAGTTGGTTATTAAGCGCGGTACTGCTGATGTTTGTCACATTATCGTATAATCGCATCGCGGGAAAAAAAGCAATTTCTGCCGGGAAATTAGTATTGGTTTTCTTTACAACACTTTTTATTTTTTATTCTGCATTTTATTTTTATAAATCGTCCGATCTGAAAAAACAATACGCACAAATTCCACGAACGATTTATGTCGTTTCACAAAAAGACTGGCAAGAACAAGATGCAAAAGAATTCCCACAAGTGCGCATCAATCGTTTCGGATTAAAAAGTGAAACATTTAATTTAGAATGGATTGATAATTTAGACACGATTAAAAAATTATTATTGAATAACGGATGGGAAACACCGCCTGCGCGTGATTGGATGAGTATTGTTTATCGGTTATCTGATATTCAAAGCACAGAAAAAATTCCACTCGTTTCTGCAATGCATTTAGATAAAAATCCTGTTTTAGTTCTCATAAAACGAAATGAAAAAAAGTTAATGATTTTACG
The DNA here is from genome assembly GCA_013287845.1 of Gammaproteobacteria bacterium. Classification (GTDB taxonomy): domain Bacteria; phylum Pseudomonadota; class Gammaproteobacteria; order DSM-16500; family DSM-16500; genus JABDDA01. Next base: position 13,557 of record JABDDA010000005.1, on the reverse strand, counting down.
ATTATGGAATTCTAATTTTATTGTAAAAAATAAAGGTATTTTGTGGGTGGGCTCCGTCGATTTCGTTCCGCGCACCTACAGCTGGTTATTCAGAAAACAAATAAATAATATTGATCTCTCACCTAAAGTGATTTTTAATACGTTACCAAAAAAATATGAAATCAAAACAGTCCAAGTGAAAAAAGTTAAAAAACCAAAACGTGCACCACTGGAACAATCTTTAGTATTGATTGAGGAAAAATCATGACAGACATCTTAGCACAGCTATCACTTTTCACAGGAAAAGCCATTATTTCAGTGGCATTTATTTTATTATTATTCGCAGGAATATTAGCCCTTTTAGGTCGCGGCAAAGAAAGAATCACAGGCAAAGTTGTCATTAAAAATCTCAATAAAAAATTAGAAGAAACGAAAGAAATATTACTCGAAGAAATTTTTCCGAAAGAAGAATTTAAAAAATTTCTGAAAAATAAAAAACAGATTGAGAAGAAAAAGAAAAAATTAGTTTCGACTAAAAATGTTTTTGTCTTGCATTTTAATGGAGACATTAAAGCAAGCGCGGTGAAATCATTATCAGAACAAATTACAGCTATTTTATCGGTGGCAACACGTCAAGATGAAGTGGTCGTGTGCGTCGAAAGCGCCGGTGGAATGGTGCATTCGTATGGACTTGCAGCTGCGCAATTACAACGGATTAAGCAGCGTTCTATTCCCCTCACCGTGGCAATTGATAAAATTGCAGCAAGCGGTGGTTATTTAATGGCGTGTATCGCAAATAAAATTTTAGCAGCTCCTTTTGCAATTATTGGATCGATCGGTGTGATTTTTCAATTACCCAATTTTCATCGTTTTTTAAATGAAAATAATATTGATTTTGAGCAAGTGACTGCGGGTCAATATAAACGTACCCTCACCCTCTTTGGAAAAAATACGGAAGAAGGCCGTGAAAAATTGCGCGAAGAATTAGACGATATTCATACGTTGTTTAAACAATTGATTCATGAAAATCGTCCGCAGCTGGATATTGAAAAAATTGCAACAGGCGAACATTGGTTAGCACGTCACGCGCAGCAGCTACAATTAGTTGACATTTTGCAAACAAGCGACGATTATCTACTCGAAAAAAGTAAGGACGCAACGCTGTATGAAATTAGTTTTCAAACAAAGAAATCATTTGTAGAAAGAATTTCATCTGCAGCACAGGTAGTGAAGCAGTTTTTATTTAGGATGTAATACCACAAGGAGCTCACATGTTTTTTACGAAACGAAAAGGAATTGAACATCAGCAAGATGAATCCCCTTCTCAACGCAATGGAATGCAACCGCATCGCTCATCACTTTTTAGCAATAATGATACTGCTTTTTTACAACGAAAAAATTCCATTAAAGAAAATCTCATTCAAATTGGAAATTCACTCGCACGGCATTTTAATAAGCCTGCAAAATTTTGTCCGAAAACACTTTTCCAAGAATGTTGGAATTTGATTGATCAAATTGAAACGCGCTGTTTGAATCTTAGTGAGTTAAATGAATTAGTGAGCAGTCCAATGTATAAAACATTACAAGCTGCAACTTTGTCATTGAATGAAAATACACATCATCTTGAAATGAGTCCTACCCAATAGATGAGAATTTTATTTTACGATGTTGCTACGCCGCTTAATTACACCGACAAAACATTAAAAGAACGTGCATTAGGCGGCACAGAAGCAACCCTCATTCGCATTGCACATGCGTTATCACATTCTCATACGATTTATGTCGCACAACATTGTCGAACATTAAAAGAAGACATCGAAAGTAATGGCGTCCATTATGTTTCTTTTCCCACTGCGCATGAAATTAATCCTGATGTAGTGATTTTATTACGACAACATTCTTTTCTTGAACACACAGCAAAAAAATTTCCTCATTCAAAATTATTTTTTTGGATGCACAATTCACCGCCGTCTGATTTTTTTTATTCGCATAGTACTCTTGAAAAATATCATTATCACATTATTGCTGTTTCAAATTTTCATCGCGAATTAATTGAAAATCGTTTGAAAGGAAAATGGTATCAACGAATTTTTACATCTCCGAAAAAAAATATTCCTGTTTCTGTGATTTACAATCCAATTGAAGATGATCTTTTCCCCAATCAATCTGTCGTGAAATCCAATCAACTCATTTTCGCAAGTTCACCACAAAAAGGCTTAAAAGAAACACTCAAATTATTTTCTGCAGTATTAAAAAAATTTCCAGAATATGAATTGTTAATTGCAAATCCGGGTCACAGAGAAATGCAAATTGAATTACCAAGACAGGTAAAATTATTAGGTGCACTTCCCCATCATCAAGTCATACAAAAAATTCGTGAATCTTTTTGCGTTTTTTATCCGCAAACACAAAAAATAGAAACATTTGGATTGGTTTATGCAGAAGCGAATGCAGTCGGAACACCCGTGCTTGCACATGATTTAGGTGCAGCAAAAGAAGTGTTAAGTGATCCATCTCAATTAGTCGATGGAAATAATATTAATTCAATTATTAAAAAATTATCGGAATGGCGTAAAAAAAGGCCTGTTTTTGCGGGAAAAAATGAATTTAGATTGAAAAAGGTAGCTACAAAATGGCTGGATGTTTTCAATTCTTAATATTTCCTTAAGGTTCTTCAAGTACACTCCGCAAACTAAATTCAATAGAGAGGGGGTTTTATGGCACGGTCGGGTAGTAATAATGAACAAGAGAGAGAAGTCGGTTGTTGGGATTGGCTTTGCGGTAGTGACAATAATAATGAAGATAAGATTCAATTAGTACCGCACTCTTCATCAGCACAACACGATCAGAAAACATCTGCAACAGTTCCTGCAACATTATCAAATCCTGATGAACTTATTAGTTCTGCGACAAAAGAACGATTACAAAAAGATTTGGCTAAGTATATAAAAGAACGTAATGAAAGATGCGCTCGTTCTGATCGACATGAAGATGCACTAAAAGCAGACTTAGAAACCATTACTAGAGATTTTATAAAAAAACAAAAAGAATTAAAGAGTGCAGATGCATTAGTTATATTGGAATTCACAACAGAACGAGACAGTATTGCTAGGACAATGACAAAATGGAATAAAGAATATGTTGCTTATTGTAAGTCCGTGACAGGTTTCATACTAAGCATGAAAAATCATGTTAGATCAATTGAAGACAACCTAGGCATAGTAAATAGAGGCTTTTCCTCCCAGAGGGTAGTAGAAGAAAGTAAACGTAAAATCCGCGAGCTTTACAATGACAAAACATATAATTTGAAAACTTATGGAGAAGTGATAGGTAATTATTCTAATCGGTGTAAAGCATATGATGATCAACTTCAACAAATACTCCAACAAAAAGCTACATTAATACAAACATATTGTTCTCCGACACCCGGTGCTCCTTCCATACAATCAGCAAGCACTTCTGCTTCTGTATCAACTGGAATAGGAGTTTCTGCTGCTGTACTGCCTAATAATTCTGTATTTGCAGCACCACCAGGAGGCGCTTCCGTTCCAACTACACAACAGCAACCGCCTGCTGCATCTCCACCACCCGCTCCAACAAAATAAAATTTTTGCGAGCGATTCCGAGCCGCGCGCTAAGCCAAGCGTGTACAAACTTTCTATTACCGAGAAGTTAGCTAGAACATACACGCTTGGCTTAGCGCGCGGCTCGGAATCGCTCGCAACTTGTTTAAATATCCCCAAAAATCAACGCGTTATCTCCTATAAAAATAGTCATTTTCTTCATATTTCCTTAAGGATTTTCGTATAAAGTATACATAGCACTTAAAACAATCATTAACGTTAAACAGGGGAATACCACCATGAAAAACAAAATGTTTTACAGCATTTTAGCCAGCATGTTTCTTGGCATTATTGTGGGGATTTTTTATCCCGATCAAATGTTGTCATTAAGATGGATCGGAACACTCTTTATTAACTTACTTAAATTAATTGTTTTACCTTTAATTTTTTCTGCACTCGTCAGCGCAATTACTTCGATGGGAGGAATGAAACGTTTAGGATCTGTTGGAATTTATACAACGATTTATGTTTTGTGTAGTGTTTCAATTGCCGTGCTGATTGGACTCTTTTTATTAAACACATTTCAACCCGGATTTGGCATTCCCGCGAGTTTTATTCTTGCAAACGCAACACCCACTGATTTAAAACCCGTAGAATTTTCTTCTTTTTTACTCACACTCTTTCCACCAAATATTATTGAAGCTGCAGCAAAATTTGAAATTATGCCGATTGTATTTTTCAGTATTGTTTTTTCAATTGCGTGTCTTTACACCGGTGAATCTGCAAAACCTGTAATTGCATTTTTTGTAGGACTTCGAAATATTTTTGTAAAAATGATTGTGTGGCTCATGTATTTAACACCGATTGGATTATTTTCTTTATTAGGTTCTGCGATTGCAGAAGCCTCCTTACAAAATCGTTTGCTCGACAGTTTAAAAGGCATGTTATTTTTTATTATGATTTTCTTATTCGGATTGTTTTTACAAATGGCATGGCAATTCGCAATTATTAAATTAATTACAAAAAGAAATCCAAAAGATTTTATTCGTTCTGCATCCGGCGCATTACTCACTGCATTTGCAACATCGAGTTCAATGGCAACATTGCCTGTCACATTTATTGTTGCGAAAGAACAAAATATTAATGAAGAAGTGTCACGATTTGTTTTACCTCTTGCAACCACTATTAATCTCGCAGGAACAGCTATGTATGAAGCGGTTTCTGCTTTATTTTTCTGTCAAATTTTAGGAATGCATTTATCGTTAATTTCACAAGTCGGTGTATTCCTTACTGCAATTGTTGCAGGAATGGGTGCAACCGGAATTCCAGAAGGTGGATTAGTCACCATGCTGATGGTATTGCGTTGCGTGAATGTTCCTACTTCTGCTATCGCATTATTATTACCCTTCGATCGTATTCTTGATCGATTCAGAACAATGACCAATGTGTGGGGAGATTTAGTGTGTGCAGCGACTGTCGATCATTTCACTTCACGAAAAGAAAAAATAATTGAATCTAATAATGTTGCAAAAATTAATTTTAAAGAAATAAAAAGCACTTCTAGAAATTAGTTATTTTTCATTAAAAATTAATTTTAAAGAGACAAAAAAAACCTGCGGATAAAAATCCGCAGGTGTAGAAATGTAAATTTTTAATTATCTGTTGATAACATAGCCTGAATTATATTCATAGTTTCCATTGTAGTAGTAACCACTGCTTACGCCACCATAGTAAACTCGACCGAAGTTTACTTGTGTATAGCGAGGACCATAAATATCAATACTGCTTAACTCATCCACGATAAGCGTTTGAGCTGCAGCACTAACATTTGATTGATAATAGAATTCGAAACTATTATCACGTGATCCAGCAGAAGCCCATACAACTTGGCCTGTCATTGTATCGCGTAATGCTAAGGCAATTGAAACGACTGGGTATACTGTTGCACCTGATTGACGATATCCCCATTCCGTTACAATACCGGTTAGCGCTAAGCGAATACCATGCGCGCGGGCCCAAGCTAAACGATGCGATAATTTATGTCCACGATAGAGTGGCACACGAATCACATTCATTCCTCTTGCACTTAAAACATTTGCTGCAATGATGGATGAACGTAATCCAGCAAATCGCACACCACTTACATTTTTAAAAGGAAGCACAGCAATAGTATTGCTACTATGTACTGCTATGGGTCGACTATGATCAACATAAGTTGTGGTACATCCTTGCAAAATAACTCCAGCGCATAATGCGCTAATTAGTGTTAAGCATTTTTTTGTTAACGTTAACATGGCTTCACTCCTTCTATAACTGGTTATATAAATTTAAGACTAACGAAAACATAAATCCCTTTAAGTTAGTCACTCTATTTCTTCCCATTTAAAGAAGATGAAACATATAAACATATAGACAATAAGTAGTTTAGCACAGTGCAAAAAAACCGCTGTTTCACGCAAATAAATAGCACGATAACTTATTCTAATTACTGTGGAATTATTTTTTATACAAAAATAAGGCTTTTTTATGCTGTTGATTACACAATTCAATTTTTAAAAATAGATTGGATAATTAAAATTCGACTTCAAATGATATTTATGATTATTGAACAGTTGATTTGTACTTCCAGAATTTAGGAAGAAAATAACAAGATAATGCAACACCGACAACACACAGCACGCCACCTGAAACAATCGATGCAGTCACACCCAATGCAGCTGCAACTAAGCCCGCTTCTGTGTCACCTAATCGTGGCCCGCTTAAATAACTAATCATTTCTATTCCTGCTAAACGTCCGCGTAAATGATTTGGAATGGTTTCATTCCACAATACACTTCTAAAGATTCCACTCACTGCATCTGCTGCACCTGCAAGTGCTAGAAAAAAAAGTGCAATATAAAAATTATTTATTAATCCAAAAAAAATAATTGCAATGCCCCACAGTACAGCTGAAATCGCAATCGCAGCACCGTGACGTTTTACATTCTTTGCAGCGCCACTAAAAAGAGAAACAAAAAAAGCACCAATTGCAGGTGTGGCATAAAGTAATCCTAAGGTTTTTGCACCACCAATATGAGATGCAATTGCAGGAAATAATGCGGTTGGCATTCCAAATACCATTGCAACAAAATCGACAAGATAACTTCCCATGAGTTCTTGACGAGAAATCGCATAACGAAATCCTGTTTTCAAAGAATCAAATGTAGAATCATCGTGAGTTTTTTCAGGTGGCGGAACATGTGACATCATTAAAATTGAAAAAAGAGAAATAAAAAACGTCATGAAATCGACTAAATAAGTCGTAATTAATCCAAAAGTCGCAATAATTACACCACCCATTGCGGGACCTACAATCATGCCAACACTAAATTTAAAAGATGAAAGTGATGCGACTGCTGAAAATTCAGATGGATGTACAATTTGCTGAACAATGCTATCTAACGCAGGACGATGCAATCCCACAACAGCAGACATAATCGATGCAACAATAAATAAAACAGTAATTGAGGGTGAAGAAAGTGATGCATTGAATGCAAATGATAAACATCCTATTGCAAGAATAATTTCAGAAATGACTAACAACATACGTCTGTGATATCGATCAGCAAAAACTCCGCCAATCAGTGCAGTAAATATTAATGGAATCAGTTGCGCTAAACTTAATAATCCCACCATTAAAGTCGAATGTGTTTGCTGATAAATTTGGTATGGCAATGCAACACTGGTAATCATGGATCCCATGAAAGAAACAAATTGTCCGACAAACAAAAATCCTAAATTGCGGTTGCGGAATAAAATTTTAAAATCGATTAAGTGTTTCATGGGGACACTGAGATAATTAATTGAGCGAGAGAGTATAGCAAATAACAGGGGAAAACGAAATTTTTTTAATAGCTAAATTGCGAGCGGATCCGAGCCGCGCGCGGAAGCTCGCGTGTACAATTTTTTTATTACCGAGAAATTATTTAGAACATACACGCTTGCTGACGCGCGCGGCTCGGATCCGCTCGCAAAAACTTTTTACTATTTTTCTGGATGACCCACTTCAAAATTATTTAGGTGGTTTTTTGGTTGTTGCAACCATTGCAGCGGTTGCAGTCTTTTTTTGTTCCGCATCTATTTCTTGAATTTCTCGCGCAATCGCTGGAACACATTTCGCAACCTCTCTTAATGCATTTCCTAATTGCGATGATAATAAAACATCTTTCACACAATCATGCCACGATCTTTTTTCATCTTGCAAAATAGCTATTAAAAATTCCAATGCTCTTTTTTGCTGCACAATCGATTCGTTTAAATTAAAAAATTTCGATGACACCGTCAGCCCTTGTTGATAATTACGAATTTCTTGCTCAAAATTTGAAAGCAAAGAACGTATTTGATTAGGTGTTTCTAAATCCATCCCTTTTCGAAGTGGAATAGTGTGTTGCTGAAATTGTATTATTCTTTCTGAAAAAAAAGCACCTACATAAAGCACAACAATTCGTAACATTTCTTTTGGAAGTAAACGAGTAAAATTATTTACAAGCAAATTAAAAAATTTCTGTTGTGAGAAATGAGCAATACGCGTGTCCTGATTTTTTTCTTCAGACAATTCTATTTTTCTTCTAAATGCCACCATGCTAGGTAATTCAAATCTATCGACTCTCAAAACATTTTGCTGCCTATCCAAAATAAAAATATCACCTTCGGGATCAATCACTGTTGCTGCTGTTTTAGAAAAAGGAAGATCGATTGCTTTAGGAATAAGATTTCTTTTTTCTATGCTGATTTGATAATGCTGATCATTCACGGTATGCCATAAACTACCGTCTGATAACCATGCAAACGACCAGCCTCTATAACCTTTTTCTACCTTCGGCACACTCGAATGACTTAAGGCTTTTAATCTACGTCCACCTCCTTTCCACACAATGTCTGTTTTTGTTAAGACGCCCCCCATCATGCCTGCAATAAAATAATCATCACTGACGAGCGAAATATCAAACTTTTTATTTGTAGAAACTATTGCTATTGTACGGCTGCTTTTCTCCACTTGTTTTTGTACACAATTAAACGTCATTTTTAAAAAATCGACATCATACGTTTCTTTCGTAAGGTGATGATGAAGATGAAACTCATCTACGCTTTTAAAATAGAGAACAATTAATTGCCCTTTTGCATTAACAGCGATATTTCCAGTGATTTTATATTCTGAATTAAACTCACCATATTTTACTACCGTGGTGCATTGATTTGTTTTCGCATTTAAAATCCAACAACAATGATCTCCATTAATCGCAAAAATATCTTCAGCTTGAGGATGAGGAAAAGAAAGAATTTGAAAATTTCGTTGGAAACGAATAGGTAAATCACTTCCAATAAATTTTCCAATAATAGGAGAAAGCGATACCGTTCTTTTTGAGTTCGTAATATCAGCAGGATCAAATACAATCACTTTTTTTACCAATCTTTCCGATGAATCTGATGAAGAAGCATCGCCTATCGCTAATCCACAGAGTGAATTTGAAACGCGAACGATTCCTAATGATGCATCAGAATCCATTTTTATTTTTTTTAAAAATTGATCTGTAATAACTTTTCCTGATTCGCAATCAATAACAAAAATAAACCCACTGTAATTTTCTGAATTATTGACAACAAGGTATCTATTAGAAAAAGAAAGAATAGTATATTTAGAAGAAAGACACTGACTCAACAAAGCCGCGTCTTTTTCATCTAACGCAAACCCACCTGTTTTTATCGCAGAAATTTTTTCATCTTTTTTATCTTTATCATCATGACCTGACGCTGCCATAATTTACCTCTCGTTTTGTGCGTTTATAGGTAAATTATACACTATATTTTGAGGGTAATTCAGGATGATCCGAGCCGCGCGCGTCAGCAAGCGTGTACAAACTTTTAATTACCGAGGAATTATTTAGAACATACACGCGAGCTTCCGCGCGCGGCTCGGAATCGTGCTCAAAAATTTATGAGTTAATTTTCAAACCGCGCGTGCACGAGCAGATAAAAAATATTTATTTTTTCGCAGGTGCTGCTGGAGTGTTAGCACTCGGCGTATTATTTTGCACAGGCGCTATGATCGATTTAATAGCAGCAATATGCAAATTCATTTTAGCGTCATTCAAAGGCCCCACTAAATCATCAAATGCATGAATAGCACCATTTGGCATTATCACAACGGTTAAACGATCAAGATATTTTTCATTATCATTCTCAATCGGTAATGTACGTAACTTCCATTTTTCTTGTAACTCTCCGTTATTACCACTAATCATACGCACATTAGTTAATCCTTTTCTTTTTACCAATCCCTCTTCATTTGCTGTACCTGCTTGATACTCAGCGGAATGATGATTAATTGCAAAAATATCTGCATCTAATTCCAGTAAATCTGCTTCACATTTATTTACGTTTAGAGTACATCCCAATCTTCGAGGATCATCACCCCAATGCGGAGGAAGATCTTTTTTGAAAGGTCCTGGTGTAATAAAAAAAATAATCGCTCTATTTGCTTTTTTTGCTGCTTCAATAAGAGAAGAAACACTCACTACTTCAGTGTGTTTATCTCTGCTCACTGAAACCATTAATTTACTTTCAGCGATGTTTTTTGCAATTTCTTCTTTCGAAGCTTTTTTTACTGCAGAAGTTGATGTGGATGAAGATGTCATTAACGCTGATGATGATGCGGCCATAATGTTTCTCCTGTTTGTGAATAATAATAATAGCGAACAGGTTATAGCATGCTTTTGAAATTAAGCGCCAGTGGCAAATATTTTACAATAGCTAGAGTTTGAAGTTGCTTATGGCGTCCCCAAGGGGATTCGAACCCCTGTTACTGCCGTGAAAGGGCAATGTCCTAGGCCTCTAGACGATGGGGACAACGTGAGATGGAACTTAAAATGAATCAGCGATTCTAGGGAGCCACTCCCCCTTTGTCAATCAAAAAATCGGCCTGATTTAACCGTTTAATCGATTCATCTTGCCCTAATAAAAATAACGTCATATCAATCGAGGGGGAAATCGTATCGCCTGTCACACACACGCGAATCGGTTGCGCAATTTTTCCTAATTTTAAATTCATTTTTTCAGCAACCGTATTCATTACGTGATGAATATTTTCTTTCGTCCATTCTTTTAAATTTTTTAATTCATCACGAATAGCATGAATAGCAGGAAGAATTTCTTTTGTTAAATTTTTGCTGACGGCATCTTGATTGTATTGCGGCGCTTCGTAAAAATAACGGCTTTTTTCCGCCATTTCTTTTAATGTTTTGGAACGTTCGCTTTGTGCTTTTAAAATTTCTACTAAATCAGGGCCACGTGTTGTATCGATATTGAATCGCTTCATATGCCAAGCGAGTTCTTTTACAACATGCTGCGGATCACCATTTTTAATGTAATGCTGATTCAACCAAATTAATTTTTCTGGATTAAATGCAGCAGGCGAATTATTAATATTATTAATTTCAAAATAACGAATCATTTCTTCCATTGAAAAAATTTCTTGATCGCCGTGCGCCCAACCTAATCGCACTAAATAATTTAATAAGGCTTCCGGTAAAAAACCTTCCTCACGATATTGCATGACACTCACGGCACCATGACGTTTTGAAAGACGTTTTCCATCACTGCCTAAAATCATGGGAACATGTGCGTAGTGCGGTGGTGTCACATTGAGTGCACGAAAAATATTAATTTGTCGCGGCGTATTATTAATATGATCATCACCACGAATCACATGTGTAATTTTCATATCGAAATCATCCACGACAACAGTAAAATTATAGGTCGGTGTTCCATCACTGCGCGCAATAATTAAATCATCGAGTTCTTGATTACTGAACACAACTTTTCCTCGGACTAAATCATTAAATTCAACTACACCATCAAGCGGATTGCGAAATCTTACAACGTAAGTATCTCCTTTTTGATCTTCACGATCACGACAAAATCCATCGTATCGCGGTTTTTCTTTTCGCGCCGTTTGTTCATTGCGTAATTGTTCGAGTCTTTCTTTCGAGCAATAACATTTATAGGCTTTTTTTTCTTTTAATAATTGATTCATCACGTCGCGATAACGATCAAAATGTTTTGTTTGATAATAAGGACCTTCATCATAATTTAAATTGAGCCATGCCATTCCATCTAAAATAGCTTGCACAGATTCGGGTGTTGAACGTTCAAGATCGGTGTCTTCAATGCGTAAAATAAATTTTCCTTTCATTTTTTTTGCATACAGCAAACAAAATAATGCGGTGCGTACACTACCGATGTGTAAATAACCTGTGGGGCTGGGAGCAAAACGAGTAATGACTGTCATAATGAATTCCGAATTAAATAACTGTTTCAACATGTAGTTTAATAGGCTTGGAGTCAATAGCTTTGATAATTCTATGCCGACCATGGCCTGGATTAATCACATACTCACTTTCTACAATTCCGATTGACTCTAATAGATGTACATCCTTATCAACAGCAGATCGGCTTCTATGTAATTTATGCGCCAAACCAGAAATAGAATCTGGCTTTCTTCTGATGGCGGTAAGTAAAACTAATTTAGCTTCAGTTAAAAATTTTATTAAATCTTTTGGATCTTCAAAACTGATTATTCTTTCTGGCGCTACAGCAATTTTCTTATCATGTAATTTAGCTTTATATTTTCCACGCGCAAAAAAATCCTCTAATGATTCAGTTTTCACTGTAAATAAAATAGGTTTATTTTTTTGTGATTTTTTCATGTATCACCTCAAATTCACTCTGAAAACGTTCTTCTATTTCATAAAAATTATTAAATGTCACTGACTCAACTTCTCCCATATAATGCCGATGATGATATCCATGCGCATTGTCATATCCAAGGACGCGGCCATTATCACGCGAAAAATGAGCATGATTAACATAGGTCAAACTATAGCGAGTCACTATTCCTTTATTATCACACCACACCTGTCGTCTTACTGTTCCATTTCCTTTTGACTTATGAATAGCATAAGACTCATCTGTAATAAGTGTTTCTGTTTTTAGCTCTTTTTTCTTTCTCTTTTTCATATCTTAGCCTTCTTTGATAGTATACTACAGATGTTACAAAATTGATACACCTGATATTATTTTTAGATAGTTGTAGGTTTTATACTAGAATGATACAGAAGTAACAGCTTGCTCAGTGATCTCTTTCAACTCTTCCAGCGTTTCAGCGGATACATTTAACGGTGGCAGCCAATAAATCGTGTTTCCTAATGGACGTAATAATGCACCCAGTTCAGTTGCTTTTTGATAGACAGCAAATCCTGCGCGTTGTTTAGGATTTTGCACGATTAAATCTGCAGCTACAATTGCACCGATTCCACGCACATTTTTTAATTTACCGGTCGATTCTGCAATGTCCATCATCGCATTCATCATGATTTTCCCGGTGCGATTCACTTCTGTAAGAAAATCTTTTTCTTGAATGATATTTAAAACTTCTAATGCAATGGCTGCGCCCATCACATTTCCACTAAATGTATGCGAATGAAGAAAAGATTTTCCCGCTGCATAATCATCATAAAAAAGTTGATACATATTTTCAGGAATTAACACAGCACTGAATGGCATCCACCCTGCTGTCAGTCCTTTTCCTAAACATAAAAAATCAGGCAGAATTCCAGCATATTCACACGCAAGCATTTTTCCTGTGCGCCCTAACCCTGTCATGATTTCATCGGCGATTAAATGAATATTATTTTTTTTCGTCCAGTTGCGTAAACGTTTTAAAAAATCTTGGCTGTAAATTTGCATGCCACCGGCGCCTTGCACGATGGGTTCAATAATTAAAGCGGTTGCTGTATCTGCATAAGGTTGTAATTGTTTTTCAATTTGCTCCCAATGTTCAGAAGAATCTTCCCATAATTTATCTTCCACACTATTTACATAAGGAACAGAAGAAATAAATTTTGTATCAAATAAAATTTTTTTATAAGGATCGCGATAAATTCCTAAATCACTTACACTCAGTGCACCTACTGTTTCA